>CAZGMU010000008.1:0-30538 GCA_964526975.1 uncultured Planctomycetaceae bacterium | reverse complement strand
CTGGATCTGCTTCGCTGACAGCGAGGGGCGTTTGGTTGGGAAGACGGATCGCGAGCGCTGCAAGGTCGTTGGCACGATCGAGGTCGAGCAAGTTGGCGGCGAAGCGGCGGCCGCTGGGGAAGGTGACGACGATGTTCGCTCTTGATGTGTTGAACAGGTGGGCGCAGGTGAGGATGAGGCCTTCGGTTTCGTTCGTGGCGACGAGGGCGCCGCTGCCGATGGTGCCGTCGCCGACGCCGATGCGGCAGTGAGGGGTGGGATCGACGTGGGAGGTTTCAACTGTGGGTTGGCAGGGTGCTATTGGTCGTGTGCAAATGCGCTGACCGGTGAGGGGGTCGGTGTAGCATTGGGCGCGAGCGATCGAACATGTGCTGGTCGCGAGAGTTACAAGCAGAAAAAGATGAACAGGAGGATGCGGAGGTAACAGAGGGAGAAGTCTCTGCTTTCTCTGCGTGCTCCTGTTTAAGATGAACTTTTGCTGGTGTGTCTTCATGGTTGGCTCGCGGGAAATGGTTGGTGGATCGCCCCCTCCCCAGCCCTCACCGCAAGTGGGAGGGAGTAGGAAGGAGTTTTTGTGGTGTGTTGTTAGGTGGAGTTATGGGACGAGGGTGAAGGCGTATTGGTAGAAGGGGCTGCGGGCGAGGTCGGCGGGTTCGGTGAGGCGGTCGGCGAGGTGTGGCACTGGGTCGACGCCGCCGGCGAGGCGATCGGTCATCGCGCAGGCCTGGCTGCAAAAGGGTGGTCGGCGATCGATCGCGTCGTCTTCGGTGGCCGCGCGGACAACCATGCGGATGAGCGGCAGGTGGAGCATCGCGGCGGTGAAGACGGCGGCGTAGCCGTAGTCGCAGCCGGCGAGGCGACGCATCATTTCCGTGGAGCGCGATCGGTCGTACTCCGGCCAGCGGTTGGACGGATTGGTGTGGTAGACATCGATGCGAGCGGGGAATTTTTGGACTTGGCTTTCGAGCGTGACAGCGCGACCGCCGTGCCATTCGCGGACTTCGAGACAGAACAGGTCGTCGTTCCACCAAGCGGCTTTGGCGGCGTGGGAATGCGTGCCGCGGCCGGCGATGGAGATCAAGTTGCGGCGGCGGAATAGGAGTAGGTCGCCGTCTGCGACGTGGTGTTTCGCGTTGGCGAATTCCAGCAGTGTTGGGTTGGATGAATGTTTCATGGAGAGCTTCGGTCGGTTGTGGTGCGGGGTCGGGAGACCTGTGTGCAGCATGTTTGGTTTGATGCGCTAAGCCGCAAGCGGCGTGTTGGGGCAATAAAAAAAGCCCGAGGCCGGACTGGGGGTCCGATCTCGGGCTCTTGGGATACGTCGTTTGAGTGACGCTCCGTGGGATACCGTTCAACGTTGGGAGGAGCCTAGCACAAGGGCTGGCCCACTTTCAACAAAAATGTTTTCGGGAAGTTTTTGTGAGAATATTTTGGTGGAAATGGAATCGTGGGGGAGAATTTTTGGCCACTTGGGTGCGGTGCGCGGTTGGGTGGAGGGAATTGAACCACGAAGGCTCGAAGGGCACGAAGGAGGTTGTGAGTTGGTTATCCGCAGATGAACGCGGATGGACGCAGATTGTAGGGATGGTCACTTGGATGAGTTCATCCACTGCATGGAACAGGTAGAGCGCGGTGCGGTGCGTTCAGATAGGTGGTTGAGCTAAACCGCAAGCGGATGGAGGGCGGATTGGGGGGGACCACTTTGGTGGTCTCTTTTGGGATCGCGTCAGAAGAAATCGGGGCGACTGGCGTTCGTTTGAACCGTTAGTTGCCGCGATTATTGAGGCTGCGTTGTTCGGAAACGATCGATGCAACGCAGGGCTCAGAATCCAGCGGTTTTCGACTTAGTCTTCTGCTGCAAGGGCGCGCCGAGCAGCGACGGTACAAATGCGTCAATGGTCTTAGGACACGCCCTCCTTCCAAACGGCCTGGATGCGCCGCAGAATTCGCCAGCCATCCGGCGGCGGCCTGCGTAGGCGTCAATTGTAATTTCCGGTTGCCGTCGCGACAATTGAACTGTCACTGATCTAACGTCTTGTCCGGGGACCATGATTTTCCGAAAGGGATGTTATGAGAAAGCTAATTCTTTGTCTTCTATCGATTGCGGCGACCTACGTTGCGATTGCGCCCAGCAAGTGCATTGCCGAAAAGGCTCGGATGTTTCCTGAGGGATTGCGCACATCGGCGACGGTTATTCTCACCGGCAAGATCGCACAGATTTATTCTGTCGTCACGACTTCAAAAGATAAGGAAGTCACAAACTTCGTTGCAGAAGTGCAGGTGGAGCGCGTGGAAAAAGGCAAATACACGGCTCCGCTCGCTTACGCGCGGTTTTACCGTGTTCGTGACGTTGGAAAAGGCCCGTTTCCGCCGGGCGATCATGGTCATAATCCGACCCCCAAAATCGGCGAGGCAGTCCGAGTCTTCGTTACTGCAGGGAGAGATGGTGGATTTGACGTGTTATTGCCAAATGGTTTCGAGTCCCGTGAAGGCTCAGTAAAAAAATAGTCAAAGAGCGCCTGCAGCCGCAATGCATAGCTCATGCCGAACCGACATTGTGCGTTCGTGGAACCGCACGAATCGAGCCAGGCGAGTCGTTCTTGGATGTTCAGGGCGACTCCCAAATAGAGTGCTCGCCAGAGGGGCTTTAGGCGCGTTGCCCACACGCTCGAGGCACGTGAACACGACCGCGCCGGGAGCACACCGGCGTCACGCTCATCGGGAGAGTTTTTCACGAGCGTAGCGAATGTGATTCTTCTATCGGGTTGCGTTCAAACAACTACGCGATTTTGCAATTAAGTCGGGGTGACAGGACGCCGTTAGAACTTTTTCTCGCCGGCATCCTGGGTTGGGAAGCCGCCATAAGACGGGAGTTCTCAGAAGGTTGAGCGTTATCACGTTGATCTGAACTTTCGGGGTCTGGATTCACATTTCATGGGTTGATACCAGGCTCGCCCATTGATATAGTTTCCTAGGAAACTCTCTGTGAGGATGAAAATGGCTGCGAAAAAGTCGGCGAGCAATCTGGAAGACCACGCGGGATATTGGTTGCGGTACGTCTCGAACCACGTCTCGCACGCCTTCGCGCGAAAGGTCGAAGCTCGAGGCGTCACGGTGGCGGAGTGGGTTCTCCTTCGGGCAATGCTCGACGCAGGGACCGCCAATCCGAGTCAGATTGCGAATGCCGTGGGCATGACGCGAGGAGCGGTTTCCAAACTGGTCGAACGGCTATGCCGGAAGGAATTGGCCAAGCGATCGTCTTCAGAAGGCGACAGGCGCTACCAGACGGTCGAACTCACGGCGGCAGGGAGGCGGCTCGTGCCGGTCCTGGCTCAGCTTGCCGACGAGAATGACCAAGAATTCTTCGGCTATCTAAAGCCGGAAGAAAGAACCGCACTGGTGAATATGCTTCAGGACATTGTTCGCCGACACGGATGGAAAGATTTGCCCGTCGATTAATTCAAATACGAAGGAAAGACTATGAACGAAGAACAGACACGCGTTATTCAAGCATGCGCCCAAGGAGCACTCTCAGGAGAAGTTACCTTTCCTGAAATCGTCAGGATGCTTGCCGAAATCGGCGTCGAGCGTTACCACGCTGATTACAGCCGCCAGGAGGTCACGTACTACCTGGAAGATGGCGACTCTCTCGTGGTCGCCACGCTCCACCCTGCTCATGCAATCGCTGTGGTGTTTTCAGCGTCGGCCGTCGAAGCCGCTGTTCGCCAAAGCCAGCGGAACGAGCACACCTACCTGGACTTTATTCGTAAGACGATGGCCGCCGGATGCGTAGGCTACTTCGTTCAGATCACCGGCCGCCGCGTCATCTATTTCGGGCGCAACGGGGAATCGCACGTGGAGCAATTCCCGCCGATACCGGTCAACGTGAATGCAATGGCACTGCAGTGTAAATTGGGGCGACAAGACACCGTTAGGACTTTTTCTGACATGCGTCACAAGCTGGCCGACGGTTTTAAGCTTTGTTGCGGAAGCACTACGGCGAATTCTGCCGCGTAGTGTTTGAAACGCTGCTCGGGGCAACCGTACGGCTTTTGAACTATAGGGCCGTAGGGCCGGTATCCGGAAGTGAGACGTTGGGTCGGCAGATTCGTGCGTACTCTACACCCAATCAAAAAACCTTGTCCACCAATCTCGGATACCGGTCACGCCCGAGTTCTTCCCTGTGTATGGTTGTTCCAACACGGACGACGGCACGTACATGTAGTCATG
Organism: uncultured Planctomycetaceae bacterium; assembly: GCA_964526975.1. GTDB lineage: Bacteria > Planctomycetota > Planctomycetia > Pirellulales > Lacipirellulaceae > JABDGM01. The sequence goes on along the minus strand of CAZGMU010000008.1, from coordinate 26,308 downwards.
CTTCTTCATGAGATCAACAACCATCTGAATCAATTCGTTTGAAACTGGTTCATCCTCGCTGACTGTGACCATATCTCCGAAGTTACTGAAGCGGATCAACGCGAACCGCTCTTTACCAAGGGGTAGGTAGATCTGGCTGTGGAAGCTAGCATCTTGGATGTCGCTTCCAGACTCAAGTCTTAAAGGTTGCCCGAGGGCGACCGCGAGAGCGTCTGCGAACATTGCAGATCGTACAGTGGCCGCATCGTAGTCGAAGCCGTTGGGAAACTCCCAACGTTGCGGATCATCGTGTCGTTGCAAGAGGTCTACGTAGTCCATCGTATGCCCTTCTAATTAGCTCGATAGAGTTTGAAGTAGAGTCTTTCACCGTTAACCTGCCACCAAAAGTTCAAATCCCGTCGCCAGTCGCTTTCGCAACCAACCACGGGATTTGATTTTGCAAATAGTCGGGGCGACAAGACACCGTTAGGACTTTTTGTGAAGGCCGTGGCGGAACTGCAAACGCCGGAAATCAAGCTCATGAAAGGGGTTTTGGGGGAGGATGGATGAAGTTGCAAACATGAGAGCACGATCCACGTTTGCGGGGCTCCACAGAGTCAGCTATAGCAGGTCGATTGTCGCTCGGTTGAGGACAATTACGCAAGACACCAGGTTGATGGCTATTTACGGTGCCCGTATTTTCGTTGCCGCGCCAACAACGCCTGCTCGCCACCATCGAGTACATCGATGACCGAGGTGCTAATTGGATTTCCTGCGCACGAGAAGAAACCCCGGTTGATCATTTGCCCAGATTTGCCATTTGAGTCGGCGTGTAGAATTAAGTCTGCATCGGTAAGCACAACCAAGTTGGCATTGTGCGAAGTGGCAATAAACTGCTGCTCAAGCTTCTTTTTAAGCAGATCGGGGGCAACTACGTCTGCTATGTAGCGATTATCTAAATTGTCTTCGGGTTGATCAATTACCAGCGGTCCGCGAGTGTTGCGTAGCAAGAGTGGAAACACAGCAGTACATCGCTGTCCCGCTGAAAGATTCTGAATAGGTACAAATCCCGCCTCTCCTACCTGCATTGCAATTTCCGCATCGTCATCATCGATGACACTCAGAAACTCAACAAATTTGGCATCCCATAAAAGAGACTCGACGGTCCACGACTCTTCGGTAATATCGATAGTCTTCAGTTTCTCAAAGAGAGACCGAAGCTTTTCATAGGAATCTGACCCACCAAAGTTATTCACATAGCCACAGAACTCGCCAGCGTCCTCTCGGTATGACTCTCGGAACAAATTGAGACGCGATTGATTCGCCGATCTCTGGAACACGAGCTTAAGTGATGGTAGCTCGACATTAATCGCATTGACTGTATCCTGGCGTATTCGCCAAATCTCGCTTCGTTGCTGGCAAATGTCATCGCACAGTGAATGCATTTGAGCCGCCAACGATTGCACTTCTGAAAGAAGGTGCTTGCACTTTCCCTCCGTGTCAGGGAGGACTTTGGTCTCTTCGATGATCTGGATCTGCGCCGTTAGAATCGCACGATCGTCCACCGGTAGTGCGCTTACTTTGGGTTCGTACTCTGTATCACGAAAGACCGCAAAAGCTGTCTTGATTTCTTGGATACTTGTCTTAAATCGATCTGCGACACTTTCTTCAACGCCCTTCAACTCGGCCATGGCATGAGTTAAAGCGTTTTGAAGTTCTGTGAAACACTGCGTCGCACTGTTACGAGCGGCCTTCACTACCTCCGGTAGTATCCCGTCAACGGGTACAGGTGAAACGCTAAGCAGAAATGCGGATTGGCATGTAAGTCGAATCTGTTCACCGCCATTCTCTGCTTGCTGGCAAAGCGAAAGCATTTCCTGTTCACACTGAAGGAATCTCTCGTACTTTGTCTGAAGGGCCAGCATGTCGCCTTGCTCAAGCGTTTTTAGTGTCTGGCGTTTCTTCTGCAGGTTCCAGAGCTGGCGTAGTTGCTTATCTAAGCCCTTTAGCTTGCGCTGCAGCGTGGGCAACAAGTCCCGCGCAGCTTCAATCTTCTTCTCTATGGTCTCGTACGCTAAGCGAATCTCGGTGTCACCCTGGATGCGGTCAATGAGGCGAATCCGCGCCGTCGCGTGGTCTGCTACCGCCTCAATTTCGTGCCAGCCAAGAATTGCGGCATTGAAGTCCAGTCGTTCCGCCTCTGAGAGCTCGCGATTGCGTCCATTTTGCTCAATCACTTTGATTCGACCGGGACTATCAGCACGTCGAATCACGAGAGATTCGGTTCCATCACTGCGCCGCACTAAGCATTCCACGATGCCACTCGGTCCAAGGATATGTTGAATGTGCTTTGCGACGGTGTCTTTACGGTCATTCGGAATCTCAGTGTTCAAAACAAAACGGAGACACTCAAGGATTGATGTCTTTCCCGATCCCTTGCATCCGATTAAGCAGTTCATTGAGGGATTGAACGCGACCCATTCATCGCCAAGAAAGCTGCCGGAGACATGAATTCCCAAAATTCGACTATGCCCAAGTGGCGGTGGCGCAAGACGCACGCGATGTCGGAATGATAATGCAGCTTGCACCTCAGCGAACGAAGCGTTTTCAACTTGCAGCCATGTGAATCGTTTTCGGCTCCGCAAATGCTCGTGGCTGTGAGCATCACTCGACTGAACACAAACTGCGGCAGGAATCGTTTGCCCAGACGTTGTCCGTTTAGTCCCATCAAAAAACGTTGCCGTGGAGACATCCCGAACTTCAAGTGCCGAAAAGAGTCCTGTTTCCACGAAAGACAGGAAAGAGTCGTCTTCGTAAACATCATCGATACTACGAGACTTGTCAGGTGACTTTGCCTGATGAAGATGCGCCGGAATGAACAGCGCACCACGTTCTGTAAATGTCCTGGCGACATCGTGAATGCTTGAATGAAATCCGGCTGGATACTCCCCCTCTCGATACGTTAGCTGTTCCTTCGCCTTGTGCAGTAAATACCCCCATTCTGATTCAGGATCTGCCGCAACGATGCAGTGAAAGTAGTGGTCCTTGGAAACCTTCCTAGACATAGCATCGACGAACACGTTGATTTCTGCACCTGGAATCAGTGTCGTCTTTGGACAAAGTCTCTGAAAAGCTGAGAGTTCTTCTTTCGTAGGAAACTCTTGGTGTTTAAGCACGACCGCTATCTGAAAATCTTCTTCCGTTAGCGCCCTTGCCATCTGGTCCAATGCATCTGCACCCTTGTACTCATAATCTCCGACACCTGGGTAATGCACATGGAAGTCTGCTTTGACGAAATTCCCTCCGGCGTTACCCGACTTCAAGGCCAGTTTCGACTTAAATTCTTCAATCATGACCAAGTAGTTCCAAGAAATCCTTAAGCCGGGACAGCTTCGTCGTTGACGTCGGTCGGTCGGCGCAGGGGTAATCACTGAGATCTCACAGCAGACTATAGCGAAAGCAACACGGAAATTCAACCACAGGCGAACGGGCTTGTTGCCAAGACGAACCCGGCTTGGTATCGTGTCTGCCATGAAAAAGAAGAGCGCCACACAGCCTGATGAGTCATTGGAGCCGGAAATGTCGCTTTCCGAGCGACTGAAGAAGGCACGGAAGGATTCCGGCCAGACGCTTGAGCAGGTGTCCGCTGCTGCTGGAATTTCAAAGACTTACCTTTGGGAACTGGAGCACGACGAGGAAGGAGCTAAGAGACCGTCTGCTGACGTGCTGCTTAAGATCGCCGAGGCGCTAAAGACCACGATTGCTGACCTCTTGGGTTTGCCGTCTGTCCAGGTCAACAAGTCCCGCGTGGACGTAAGCAAGTCGCTGATCGAGTTCCGAGACTGGATGAAGGAAATCGATCAGCCGCTGACTGACGGAGAATTCAGTGACCTGGCGGCCATGCGATTTCGAGGCGGCCAGCCCAGGAGCAAAGACGACTGGTTCGATCTTTACCGAACACTAAAGCGAACAACAAAGAGGTAAAGTCATGCCACCAAGTCGTAGCCGTCAGGCGTTTCATCCGCATGTACAGTCCATCATGGACGAGACGGGCGAGTGTGACCCCACAGAGGCTGTGCGGGTCAAGGCACGTTCCATTGTCGAGCAGTACCACGGACTGCTTGGGGAAGCTCCGCCTTTTAACTTGCAGGCCCTTGCCAGCGTTCGCGGTCTTCGCTGGTCAGACGACGCCCCTCGCTACAGTGCTGACTCCGAGATTGCCCCGGAAGCTGACGGCTCGGTTATTCTTCGCGTGAACAAGGAGCGGCCACTGGTGCGACAGCGTTTTAGCATCGGCCATGAAATCGGTCACACTCTTTTTCCCGACTACGACCTGGCCGTTCGGTGCCGAAAGGCCAATTCTCACGCTTGGGCTACTGAAGACGATCTGCTGGAGATGCTTTGCGACGTGGCGGCGTCAGAGATTCTGTTCCCGTCGCCGTGGTTTAACACCGAGATCGAATCAAATCCACTTACCGGTGAGTTCCTCGCTGGCTTGGCCACCCAGTATCAAGCATCACGCGAGGCGACGTGCCGTAAGCTTGTCGAGTGTCACCCGGATTCATTGGCTGCGGTGTTTCTGAGTTGGAAGTTAAAGCCCACTGAAAAGCGACTGGTCAAACAGAATCAGAACCAGCTTCCGATGTTTGCAGACCTGCCGTTTGAAGCACCGCTACCTATGCTTCGAGTTGATTATGCCGTTTTAAACGATGCCTTTGAAGCCCGGTGCGGAACTCACGTGCCGAAAGATAAGTCGGTTCCGAGCGAGGGTGTGATTTACGCCGCTTCCCTTTCCCAAACAGTTCAGGAAGGCGCTTGTCGCATTGATCTTGGAACTATCAGAGGGCAGTTTGCCGTAGTTGCTCTTCCGATTTTCACCCATGACGAGACCCTTGGCCCAAACGGCGAAAGCTCGGTGGTCGCCATTTTGCGGCCAACATGAGCCGTTAATAAACTTGTGGCTGTTTCAATCGGAATCTGGTTTTATTTGCACAACGAAGTGAGTGAAGGGACATCAGGGACACATGGCAAAGAAAGGTGCTGCTAAGAACGGAAATGGAGCCAATCTGGGCTTTGAAGAAAAGCTCTGGGCTGCCGCTGACAAGCTGCGCGGCCACATGGATGCTGCCGAGTACAAGCACGTCGTCTTGGGACTGGTGTTCCTGAAGTACATTTCCGATGCCTTTCAGGAACTGCATGACGCACTCGCTGCCGACAAGGATTCTGACCCTGAGGACCGTGACGAATACCTTGCTGAGAACGTCTTCTGGGTGCCCAAGGTTGCTCGTTGGGCCATTCTTCAAGCTGGTGCAAAGCAGCCGACTGTTGGGAAGATCATCGACGACGCGATGACTGCGATTGAAAAGGACAACCCAACTCTGAAGGGCGTTCTGCCCAAAGACTACGGACGCGCATCGCTCGATAAACAACGTCTTGGCGAGCTAATTGACTTGGTGGGGACCATTGGTCTAGGCGATGCCGAAAGCCGCAGTAAGGACGTGCTTGGCCGCGTCTACGAATACTTTCTTGGCAAGTTTGCGAGTGCCGAAGGTAAAGGTGGTGGCGAGTTCTACACGCCGCAGTCTGTCGTCAAGCTCTTAGTTGAAATGATCGAGCCATACAAAGGCCGGATCTACGACCCATGTTGCGGTTCAGGCGGCATGTTCGTGTCGTCTGAAAAGTTTGTGCTAGCTCACGGTGGCCGCATCGGTGACCTTTCGATTTACGGACAAGAGAGCAACAACACGACGTGGCGACTGTGCAAGATGAATCTTGCTATTCGCGGCATTGATGGCAACATCGGGCCGCACAACGCTGACACATTTCATAACGATGTGCACAAGGATCTGAAAGCGGATTTCATTCTCGCCAATCCCCCGTTTAACATCAGCGACTGGGGCGGAGACCGGTTGCGTGAAGATGCACGCTGGAAATTCGGTGTGCCCCCCACTGGTAATGCCAACTACGCTTGGGTGCAGCACATGGTGCATAAGCTTGCCCCAAGCGGTATTGCTGGCTTTGTGTTGGCCAATGGTTCGATGAGTAGCAACCAGTCAGGTGAAGGTGAGATTCGCCGCCAATTGATCGAGCATGACCTGGTTGATTGCATGATCGCTCTCCCCGGCCAGCTCTTCTACACGACGCAAATTCCTGTCTGCCTTTGGTTTCTCGCTCGCAATAAAAAGAACGGCAAGTTCCGCGATCGTCGTAACGAGACCCTTTTCATTGACGCCCGGAAACTCGGTGTTCTGGTTGACCGTACGCACCGCGAACTACCCGAAGACGAGATTGCTCGTATCGCCAAGACCTACCATGCCTGGCGCGGTGAAAAAGACGCTGGCAAGTACGCCGACATTCCAGGTTTCTGTAAAAGTGCCAGCTTGGAAGACATCGAGAGCCACGGTCACGTGCTCACCCCTGGTCGCTACGTTGGGGCCGCGGAGACCGAAGACGATGACGACATGCCGTTTGATGAGCGGATGGAGCAACTCACGGCCAAGCTAAAGTCGCAGTTTGCTGAATCAGCCAAGTTGGATAAGGCAATTCTGAAGAACCTGGCCAGTCTCGGCTTTACCGGCAAGGAGGCTCCATGAGCGATAACCTCCCCGTTCCTGCTCCTGATGACTCAGGCGAGTTCATTCTCTACCAAACTGAAGACGGGCAGACCCGGATCGAAGTCCGGCTTGCGGACGAGACAATTTGGCTACCGCAACGGCTGATCGCCGACCTGTTCCAGGTCTCGATTCCGACGGTAAACGAACATCTGAAGGGAATCTACGAGGACGGCGAACTTGATCAGGCGGCAACTCTTCGGAAATTCCGAATAGTTCAAACCGAGGGAAATCGCGAGGTTTCCCGCACAGTTGACCACTACAACCTCGATGCGATTCTGGCTGTCGGCTACCGCGTCCGCTCCCATCGCGGCACGCAGTTTCGTATCTGGGCGACCGAGCGCCTTCGCGAATACCTGATCAAGGGGTTTGCGATGGATGATGAGCGGCTAAAGCGCGCTGGTGGCGGCAACTACTTCGAAGAGTTGCTGGCCCGTATCCGCGACATTCGCTCAAGCGAGCGAGTGTTCTGGCGGAAAGTGCTCGACATTTACGCCACCAGCATCGACTACGATGCCAAGGCTGAGAGTTCGCTTCTGTTCTTCAAGATGGTGCAGAACAAAATGCACTGGGCGGCTCACGGCCACACGGCTGCTGAAGTGATTCACCTTCGCGCCGATGCGTCACAGCCGAACATGGGGCTTACCACCTGGGACGGCGACCGACCACGGAAGACAGACGTCTCAATTGCCAAAAACTACTTGAAGCAGGACGAGATCGAAGCGCTGAACCGAATCGTCACCGCCTACCTTGAATTTGCCGAGTTGCAGGCACTAAATCGCAAGCCGATGTCCATGGTCGACTGGATTGCCAAGCTCGACGACTTTCTCAAGCTCTCTGACCGCGAGATTCTCACGCACGCCGGAAAGATTTCGCACGATGCCGCCAAAGAAAAGGCAGAGGCTGAGTTCGTACGGTTCAAAGCTCAGCAGGCCGCATTGCCGCAGCCGGTCGATGAACACTTCGCCCAGTCACTTGATGAACTGAAGGAGATCGAGGGAGAGGCCAAGGAGGCAAAGAAGAAGGCCACGGGTAAACCGGCATCGAAGAAGAAAGCGGCGAAGAAGCCGAAAGGGAAGAAACGCAATGATGACTGATGTCCATTTCCACCACCGGAAGGAGCGATCACTCCTGGCAGTCAGCCGTCGGAGCGGAGCAGTGCTTTGTCGCCTTTTTGTTGAGGTGAAGCATGGCAAGTAATGCGACCGGGCTTGATTTACCGCTCGACCTGCCTTCGTTGCCAGACAATTGGCACTATCAACCACTTGCTCAACTTGTGGATGAAGACCGAGGGATTCGGTACGGAATAGTTCAACCTGGAAGCCCAGCCCCCAACGGCATTCCAATCATTCGAGTCAACGACATCCGAAACGGGCGGATCAGCGACGAACAACAGCTTCGCGTAACACCCGACATTGAAAGCAAATATCCCAGGACGAGACTGCGCGGCGGCGAAGTGTTGTTGACGCTGGTTGGGACCGTTGGCGAGACAGCGATTGTGCCTGAATGCATGGTCGGTTGGAATGTCGCTCGTGCGGTCGCCGTCCTCCCACTCAACGGAGATGTCTCCGCCTCTTGGGTGAATCTCTGTCTGCGATCAGCTCCTCTACAGCATTACATACGTATTTGGTGCACTACTACCGTTCAGGCGACCTTCAACCTTCGAGATGTCGCCAGACTTCCGATCCCAATACCGCCAAAACCTGAGCGTGAACGCATCACGCACATTTTTGGCACGTTGGACGACAAGATCGAATTGAACCGGCGGATGAATGAGACGCTGGAGGCAATGGCTCGGCGGCTGTTCAGAAGCTGGTTCATTGACTTCGACCCCGTCAATGCCAAGGCCACCCTCCGCCGCGAGCACCCCAAACTCAGCAATGCAGATCTCTCCCGACGTGCACTGCCCAGCATGGCTCCTGAGATCGCCGAACTCTTCCCCGACAGCTTCGAAGAATCGACGCATGGGCAGATTCCGAAGGGCTGGAAAGCAGGAACTGTCAGTGACATTGGGGACAACCCCAGGCGCGGAGTGCAGCCGTCCGACATTCCGGCGGCAACGCCGTATATCGCGTTGGAACATATGCCACGTCGGTGCATCGCTCTTTCAGATTGGGGAAATGCCGACGACGTAGCAAGCGGCAAGTTCCACTTCAACAAGGGGGAGATTCTATTTGGAAAGTTGCGACCATATTTTCACAAGGTCGGAGTTCCGGCGATCGATGGCGTCTGCTCGACCGACGTTCTGGTGATCGTCCCAAACGAGAATCATTGGTTTGGCGTGCTGTTGGGCCACGTTTCGTCTGACGAGATGATTTCCCATACGGATACGTCGTCGACAGGAACGAAAATGCCGAGAACCAACTGGGGCGACATCGGGAGATTTCCAATTGCTGTCCCAACGAAGGACATTGCAATGGCCGCGACCACACAAATCGCGAAGCTCGTGAATCACATTCATGCCAACATTTGTGAATCGCGAACGCTTGCACGAACTCGAAACAAATTGCTCCCACGCCTATTGTCGGGTGATCTCACGGTTACGAGCGATAACAACTCCGTAGGAGCTTCGGAATGATCACTTTAATCCGCCTTCTTCGAAATGTCGGACAATTCGACTCGGTGCATGCCGGTGCAAACATTCCGCTTGCGAGACTTGCACTTGTTTATGCAGAAAACGGTCGCGGCAAGACGACGCTTGCTGCTGTCCTCCGCTCGCTCGCCAGTGGGGACGCGATTCCCATTGCCGAACGTAAACGACTTGCGGCGGCCCATCCACCGCACGTCGTCATTGAATGCGCCGGAGGGCCGCCATTCGCCACCTTTGAGAACAACGCCTGGAATCGCACACTTTCTGACCTCCTGGTTTTCGACGATCACTTCATCGATGCAAACGTGTACTCTGGTCTCGTCGTTACGTCGGATCATCGCCAAAATCTCCACGAACTCATTCTCGGTGCGCAGGGTGTATCGCTAACCAGACGTTTACAGGAATTGGCCGAGAGGATTGAGCGACATAATGGCGAGATTCGCACAAAGGCTGCTGCAATACCTGCTGCAGAGCGCGGCACGCTTACTGTGGATCAATTCTGTGATCTTCCTGCACGCGACGACATCGATGAGGCGATCAAGACCGCTGATCGCAATTTGGCGGCCATTCGTCAGCAAGAGTCCATCCGAAACACGACTTTGCTACCAGAGATGAGATTACCGAGCATTGACCTGGTTGCATTGGAGGCTCTTATGGCTGAAGGGCTACCCGCTCTAGACGCCGCCGCTCTGGCCCGCTTACAGCAGCATTTTTCCTTGATTGGAGAGGGTGGTGAGGCTTGGGTCTCCGCAGGCATTCCGAGAATCTCAACGACAGACGATGGCGTATCGCCTTGTCCGTTTTGTTGCCAGTCGCTCAACCACTCCCCGATCCTTGAGCACTACCGAGCCTTTTTCAGCGAAGAGTACCGACTTCTTAAGGAACGGATTGCGACAGTCTCTGGTGAAGTGAGTCACAATCACGGAGGGGATTCCCAAGCTGGCTTCGAACGAAGTGCGCGAACGCTAACAGAACGCCGCCAGTTTTGGTCGCAGTTTGTGGACATGCCCACCTTCGACATTGACCTCTTGGCCGTTGCTCGTGTCTGGAGAACGGCTCGTGAGGGAATACTTACTGCTCTTCAGTCGAAACAGCGAACGCCGCTTGAGCAAATCGCCCTATCCGTTCAGGCTCGCGAAGCGATTGAAGACTACCAACGGATGCGACTTGAGCTGGAAGGCGCTAACCAGCGTTTTCAGGCCACAGCCGAAGCGATAAACCTAGTGAAAGAGCAGGCTGAAGCTGGCGATGCCGCATCGGTCGCTGCCGATCTAGCGCGGTTACAGGCCACTAAGGCTCGCCACACTCCAGACATTTCAGCGAAATGTACGGAGTACCTCGCAGCGAAAACCTCAAAAGCCGCGACAGAACGGGAGCGGGAACAAGCTCAAGCGGATCTTGACCAATACCGCACGTCGGTTTTCCCCGGATTTCAGACGACGATCAATCTGTACCTTGAACGCTTCAACGCTGGCTTTCGACTCGACAGTGTAACGTCCACACTGACCCGTGGAGGGCCGACATGTACATACAACGTCATCGTGAATGACACTCCAGTACCAGTCTCAGGGGCGCGAGACACTCCTGGCCAGCCATCGTTTCGAACCACGTTGAGTGCTGGCGATCGCAACACTCTCGCCTTGGCGTTCTTCTTTGCGTCCTTGGATCACGATCCGAACATCGGCCAAAAAACGGTAGCCATCGACGACCCAATCTCTAGCCTTGATGAGCATAGGGCATTGACCACCGTTCAAGAGTTAAGGCGTCTCGTAGCTCGTGTTGCACAAGTCATCGTTCTCTCGCACAGCAAACCGTTTCTTTGCCGGATCTGGGAGAACGCCAACCGAAATGCGCGCTCTGCCATGACGGTCGCGAGAGACACAAATGGCTCGACACTACGGCTTTGGAATGTCGGCGATGACTGCATTACTGAACACGACCGTCGACACGCGCTTCTCCGGTCGTATCACGCGAATGGCGGTGGCGACTCTCGCGACGTAGCGCAAGCAATACGTCCAATCTTGGAAGCGTTTTCACGCGTTGCCTATCCCGAACACTTCCTTCCCGGAGCAATGCTTGGTCAATTTCGTGAGACCTGCTCGCAACGCGTCGGCACTCCTCAGGAGATTCTAAGCCAAACGGACATCGACGAACTGCGCGATTTAATTGAGTACGCAAATCGCTTCCATCATGATACGAATCAGGCATGGCAGACAGAGGTCATCAATGATGGTGAACTTCATGGATACGTGCGGCGTGCGTTAACTTTTGCGAAACGGTAACTATGTCATGACTCGCAGTTTCACCGAATCCACCGTTGAAGAAGCCGTCCTTGAATGGGCCGAAGGACTCTCGTATGCCGTGCTTCACGGACCCGAGATTGCACCGGGAGAACCTGCGGCAGAGCGCGAGGTGTTCAGTGACGTACTGTTGATTGCTCGTCTTCGCGATGCAATCGCTCGAATCAATCCCAAGATTCCGACCGATGCGTGCGACGAGGCCCTGCGGCGCGTCTTGCGGACCGAGACGCCAAACCTGCTTGAGAACAATCGTCGATTCCACAAGATGCTCGTCGATGGGATTGACGTCGAATATCAAGCCCATGACCGCCTGATTCATGACAAAGTGTGGCTCGTTGACTTCGCCGATCGAGACAACAACGACTGGCTTGCAGTCAACCAATTTTCCGTTACCGAAGACAAGCACACGCGACGACCAGATGTCGTGCTGTTCGTCAACGGATTGCCGCTGGTTGTAATCGAACTAAAGAACGCCGCCGATGAAAACGCCACAACGAAAAAAGCGTTTGACCAGCTTCAGACGTACAAGCTGCAATTGCCGACGCTAATGACGTACAACGTCTGCCTGGTTGCGAGTGACGGCATTACGGCGCGCGTCGGCACGCTCACCGCTGGCTGGGACCGTTTCATGCCGTGGCGGACGACTGATGGCCGAGAGATTGCGTCCAAAGGAAAGCCGGAGCTGGATGTTCTCATCCAGGGAGTATTCGAGAAGGCTCGGTTCTTGGACCTGATTCAGCATTTTGTCGTCTTTGAAGTCGATGCCGGAACAATCATCAAGAAGATGGCAGGATACCACCAGTTCCACGCCGTAAATAAAGCTGTGGACTGTACGCTAAAGGCGATTTCGCCCAAAGGTGACCGCCGTGTCGGCGTTGTTTGGCACACGCAAGGGAGCGGCAAAAGCCTCACGATGGCCTTCTATGCCGGGAAAGTGGTCAGGCATCCGAAGATGCAGAATCCCACGCTGGTGGTGATCACCGACCGGAATGATCTGGACGAGCAACTCTTTGGCACATTCTCTGGTTGCCATGAACTTCTAAGGCAAAAGCCAGTACAGGCAAACGACCGGGACGAAGTAAAGGAATTGCTGAAGGTGGCGTCCGGGGGCGTTGTCTTCACGACGTTACAGAAATTCGCTCCTGATCCGGGCCAATCCTATCCTGGACTCTCCGATCGCCGGAACATCGTCGTGATTGCCGACGAAGCCCATCGTAGCCAGTACGGCCATTACGCCAAGGCAAAAAAGACCGGCGAAATCAGCTACGGCTTTAGCAAGCACCTGCGTGACGCACTTCCGAATGCTTCCTACCTGGGATTTACTGGAACTCCGATTGAGCTTGGTGACAAAAGCACCAAGGCTGTTTTTGGCGACTACATCGACGTTTATGACATCAGTAGAGCAGTCGAGGACGGTGCGACAGTCAGGATTTACTACGAAGGCCGCCTGGCCAAGCTTGAACTGACGGAGAAGGAACGGCCCAAGATCGACGAAGAGTTTGAAGAAGTCACTGAAGGAGAGGAACAGACGTCCAAGGAGAAGCTCAAAACAAAGTGGGCAGCGCTGGAAGCACTGGTCGGGAGCGAGAAGCGTATCAAGCTCATCGCCCAAGATATCGTAAAGCACTGGGAAGAGCGCCTGGCTTCCATGGATGGTAAGGCGATGGTCGTCTGCATGAGCCGTCGCATCTGCGTGGAACTCTACAAGGAACTGGTAGCGCTTCGCCCCGACTGGCACAGCGAAAAGGACGAAGACGGCTCACTCAAAGTCGTGATGACGGGCCAAGCGAGCGACCCGGTGGACTGGCAGCAGCACATTCGCCCGAAACGCGGTCGGGAAGAGTTGGCCAAACGCTTCAAGAAGGCTGATGATCCACTCAAACTCGTGATTGTTCGCGATATGTGGCTTACGGGTTTTGACGCCCCGTGTATGCACACGATGTATGTCGATAAGCCGATGAGCGGTCACAACCTGATGCAGGCCATCGCTCGCGTGAATCGCGTCTTTCAGAACAAGCCTGGCGGTCTGGTCGTTGACTATCTTGGCCTCGCCGCTGAACTCAAAAAGGCATTGGCCCAGTATACGAAGGCTGACCGCGAAGACACGGGGATACCAATTGATGAAGCCTTGGAAGTGCTCTTAGAGAAGTACGAGATCGTGCAAGGAATTCTGCACGGCTTTGACTACTCAGCATTCTTTACCGGCACCGCCTCGCAGCGCATCGCCGTCATTCCTGAAGCGATGGACTTCATCCTTCAACTGACCGATGGTCAGCAACGATTCGTGCAAGCAGTGACCGAACTGTCCAAGGCGTTTGCACTTGTCGCAACACACGACAATGCCGTGAAGCTCCGGGAAGAAGTCGCTTTTTTCCAGTGCCTACGGGCACAGTTTAGCAAACTCGCAAGCGGTGGAACTGGAGGCGGTCCAAGCAAGGAAGACCTTGACGCAGCCGTGCGGCAAATCATTTCACGGTCAGTTGCTTCAGATGCGGTGGTCGACATATTCGCCGCTGCCGGAATGGACCGCCCGGACATTTCCATTCTGTCCGATGAGTTTTTGGCCGAAGTCCGCGATATGCCGCACAAGAATCTCGCGCTGGAGGTTCTCCGAAAGCTCTTGAGCGATGAGATCAAAACGCGATCCCGAAAGAACTTGGTGCAGTCTCGCTCGTTTGCCGAGATGCTTGAAAAGACGATCAAGAAGTATCAGAACCGCTCGATCGACGCTGCTCAAGTAATCGCCGAACTTGTTGAGCTGGCCAAGGAAATGCGGGAAGCCAGGCAACGAGGTGAAGCACTCGGCCTTACCGAGGACGAGGAAGCCTTTTACGAGGCTCTTGAAGTCAATGACAGTGCCGTCGCTGTCCTTGGCGACAAAGCCCTTTGCGCCATTGCTCGCGAGCTGGTCGACACCGTCCGCAGAAATGTCACCATTGATTGGACGGTCAAAGATAGTGTTCGTGCTAGGCTCCGGGTCATGGTAAAGAAGATTCTGAAGAAGCACGGCTACCCGCCAGATAAACAGGCTCTGGCAACGGAGACGGTGTTGAAACAGGCCGAACTACTTTGTGCCGATTGGGCGGTCTGAGCCATCCCGAGGAAGCCATGCCTTCGTACTTCGACAACCATTCCGGCACACTGAGATTCCCGGAAGGAATCGGTGATGTTACCGGGCTGCGACGCGCCCAGAGGGGTGCTGTATTCGCGATCGGGTCTCACTTCAGTCTTTCCAACATAAATGCGCTAATCTCTATGCCGACTGGCACGGGGAAAACCGGCGTTTTAATGATGGCCCCGTATTTGTTGCGATCACAACGCACCTTGATCATTACGCCCAGCCGAATGGTTCGGGACCAGATTGCTGAGGAATATCGCTCGCTGTCACTGCTTAAGAGGCTGGCAGTCCTTCCTGAGGACACTCCCTGCCCGATAGTACAGTCAATCGATTCAAGAATCCTTCGAGAGGAGCAGTGGGATACCCTTTTCGCCGCCGATGTCGTCGTGACGACGCCGATGGGATCGAGTCCCGCAATCGAAGAGATCCCCCACCCTCCTGACAACCTTTTCGATCTTTTGCTTGTTGACGAAGCTCACCACAGTCCAGCGAAGACGTGGAGGGCACTTATGCAGGCTTTCCCGACCGCTCGACAGATTCTCTTCACTGCGACCCCATTCCGTCGCGATCGTCAACAACTTCCCGGCGACTTCGTGTATGAGTTTCCGCTTCGTGAAGCTCTTCGTGACGGGGTGTTCGGGTCAATTGAGTTTGTGGGATGTCAGACGGAAGACGGCGTATCGAACGACCATGTCATCGCTCGCAAGGCAGAGGAGCTTTACAACACTGATCGCGCACAGGGGCTTGACCACCGAGTCATGGTGCGAACCGATAGTCGCAGTCGAGCGACGGAGCTTCAGACGCTCTATGAGCACTCAACGAGTCTGCGGCTGGCAATCATTCACGGCCAGCATTCTCTCAGCCACGTTCGCCGGACCGTCCGACGTTTGAAGGACGGCGATTTGGATGGAGTAATCTGCGTCGACATGTTTGGAGAAGGGGTCGATATGCCCCAATTGAAAATCGCTGCGATTCACTCGCCTCACCGATCTCTTGCTGTAACACTTCAGTTTATCGGTCGCTTCGCCCGTACTGGCGGTAACAACCTTGGAACTGCGAAGTTCGTCGCTGTGCCAGAGGAGATTGAAACTGAAACCAAGTCGCTATACCAACAGGGCGCGGTGTGGGAAGAGCTTGTGACCAACCTGGCGGATTCACGAGTCTCAGGAGAACGTGTATTGCGCGAGCAGCTTGGCAGCTTTTCGCCAGAGCAAGTCCTGATTCCCGAAGCCGATTTAACGCTGTCCGTAATCAGGCCCTGGTATCACAGCAAGGTCTTCCACGCACGCGCCGATGTGGATCTTCATTGCACAGTTGACTTTGGAGGTGACATCGAAGTCGTTCAGCAATTCGTGAGCGATGACCTCAATTGTGCCGTGCACGTGTGCCAGAGTGTCCGGAAGCCACGATGGATGGAAGTTCCGTCGATCCAAGACGTTGAATATCACTTATTCATAATTTATCACGATGCTGGCCGAGGATTGCTCTTCATAAACTCATCCGTAAAGACGGAAGACATGTACTCGCAGATTGCAGAGCAGCTGGTTGATGGTGCTTTCACTGGAGTTTCAACGGCCACAATCAATCGTGCCTTACGAGCGCTTCAGAACCCGGCATTTTTCAGCGTCGGCTTGAAGAACAGACTCTTTGGAAATCAGGTAGAAAGTTATCGAATCATCTCAGGTGGAAGAGCGGACGGTGCCGTCAGCAATACCGATTCCCAGTTATTTGATCGCGGCCATCTCTTTGGAAGTGGTGACAGCGATGAAGGGAAAATAACCCTTGGCATCAGCACTCTGTCAAAAGTGTGGAGCAATCGGGCTGGATTCGTTCCCGAATATGTTGCGTGGTGTCAAGCTGTTGCCGAGCACCTTTCGAATTCGGCACCAGTTATCACTGGTTCTCGTATCGACTTGTTGGCGACAGGCGAGGATGTTGCTGCAATCCCTGCTGCCGTAATCGGGGCGACGTGGCATGAGACGGCGTACAAAGTACACCCGATCGTCACCGAGGTAGGGAATCCAGCGATTTCGTCTGACCTACTTTCGCTCGATTTTGAAATCGAAAGCTTCACGCAGACTGATGCTCGTATTCTCCTTCGAGGCCTTGCTGAACCGGTTCCGATAGTTTTTCGTATCGCCGGAAATCCGTATTTCGAGATCGATTCGCCGCGTGAGTTCTCGATCGCCACACGCACGCAAGTCGGTACATTATCCGCCTATCTTAACAGCTTTGGATTTCATCTTTATCTCGCGGATTTCTCGCGTCTCTACCGAAATCAATTGTTCAGGTCCAACCTAAATCTTGAGCACCTGCCGGAGACGGTATTTCACCGACAGGACTGGCAAGCACTTGGTGTCGACATTTGCCGAGAATTCGGTGCGACTGCTCATGGAGTATCTATCCATGACGGCATCGAAGGCATCCTTTTACAGTCCGATGCGGTAGTTGTTGTCTACGACCATCGAGCTGGAGAGATTGCAGATTTTGTGTCACTTCGCGAGGAAAACGGTGTCATCTTGTGCGAAGTCTTTCATTGCAAGGGTTCAGGCGGAGCGAATGCTGCAAGCCGGGTCGGCGATGCATATGAAGTCGCTGGCCAAGTCGTAAAAAGCGTGATACTCGCCAGATCGCCCTCAGCTCTGAAAACCGAACTAACGCGGCGTTTGGCTACAGGTTCCACTTTAAAAAAAGGGACTCTCGTCGATCTTGAACGACTGCTCGACGATGCCGAGAGAACCAGATTTGAGTTTCGCGTTCGTTTGGTGCAGCCGGGAATCTCGGTGAATGCTCTTACCAACCCTGTATCTCGCGTGCTCGCCGCCGCCTACGATTACGTCCTGGCGGCAACCGGCCTCGCGCCGTGTTTCTGGGTATCCAATTAGCGGACATCAGGATTCACCTCGCCCTCCCTCCACGCTGTAGTTGATGGCTCAAGGAATGTATGAGCAGATCCTTTCTCTGTTCATTCGCTCGATCATCGCAAAATGTCGGACTCGGCGTCGTACATTTCCCGATAGGCATTGACGTAGGCAGCCGCCGCAGCCGGATCAATCGCGAAGTAGTGACGACACAGTTGCCGGTAGAGTTGTAGCACCGATTCATCACCGCAGAAGTCGAGCAAACCGTCGAGCGTTCGCTCAATGTGGCTGACATCGCGGCTTCCGGTGTGTAGCAGTGTTTCAACGATTGGCGTGTACTCGGCAAGTGCTTGTTCGCGCAGCTCGCCGATCTTGTCACAAATGCCCATGACCGTCTGCTCAAATTCGCTTTCGTCGCTCATTTTTCAGCATTCCTTTTCGTGAGACCTGATTGTCCCCTTTGTCGGCCTGCTTGGTCAACTTCTGACGTCAAGCGATCCTGCTACGACAGCCGAATCTGGATGCGCCTGGCAGCCTGTTCGGCATCCTCTTCGCGGCGGACATAGTACAACTCGGTCGTTCTGATGTCGGCGTGGCCAGCAAACTCCCGGACTTCGTGCATGCCAGCCCCGTTTCGGATGGCATCCGTGATGGCCGTTTTGCGAAGCGAATGGACGCCGATCCCACGAGCGCCAAGCCGGTCGGGTGAGATTCCTGCGATGCGACAATAGTGCTTCACAAGCCGCCAGGGCGTTTTTCGGCTCATGGGGCGGCGCTCGAAACGAACGCCATTGGGGGCCATTGGGCGAAAAAGCGGCCCTTCTAGGTCAGCCTCGATCCCGGCAGTTCGCATGTAATGGAGCACAGGGCGAGCGGCATCAAGGAGAATCTTTCTGGCCTTTTTGCTTCGCTTCTCGGTGACGTGGAGATAATGCTCAACTCCATCAAACTCCAGATGCCCGACGCAGGCACCAACCAGGGCCGAGACGCGACAGCCCGTGATGAAAAACGTCTGAAGGAGCGCCAAGTCGCGGAGGCCTTGCAGCGAATCGCGTGGAATGGCCTGAAGAAGCATCACCGCTTGCTCGCGAGTCAAAGCAGGCGTTGTGTTTTTGGCAACTGGCGGTGCCTTCACGGATTCAAGCTCTTGGGCGACTTGCCAGGAAACAAGCCCCTTCTCAGCAAACTGCCGGTAGACGCCACGAAGGACGGACAATCGCCGCGCAACGGTCGTCGGTCGAAGACCAGCTTTCAGCATCGCTCCCTTGTAGAGCCTGACGTGATCGGCATTGATTCTGAGCGGATCAACTCCCAGCTTTCCCATGTGCTCCACGAAGTCTGACAAGTCCCGGCCATAAGCCCGGAAGGAATGCTCAGAGAGCAGCACGTCGCTAATCCAGGGGACGAGCGCTGACGCTGGCGTGGCCGCATCCGGCAGACCACCAGAAGCTGCGAACACTCCGGCCAGCATGTCGGACACTTTTTGACCGACATCCACCTCCCCCATTTCCTGACCGAGGTTATTGACAGGGACAAGGGCCAGATTGCTGTCGGTCACCACCGTGATTCGTCGTTCGCTGTCTTCTACCACCTGTCTCCTGTATGTGCTCTGAAAAGTTGCATCAAAGGTAGGGACATAAAGCACATTATGTCCCATACTACCCCTAACACGACTGCGATTTGTCCGTCGAGAGGTGAATGCGGATGTCGCGTTCAACTGGCTGGAATCACTGGCTGATTTCTCGATTCGGCCGAGATTTCGGCAGTCCAATCGTCTACACCTTGACTGCCTGGATTGGCCTCCATTGGACTGGAGCACAGAGGGGCAAAGCCACGGAATGAACTCGCGTTTCCATCCGCTGGATACGGCAGCAGTCTAAAGGTCTAAGCAAAAATGAGAGGCTTGTACGTCTCCCCTCACCTGCGCTACGCTTGGACCTGAAATCATTGTCATTTTCTAGGGGCCAATGCCGAAGCGACCAGTCACTCATCTCCCGGAAGGAGCCATCACTCTCAGAACCTACGCCGAGTTCGAGGCGTATCTCGCCGCTTTCGCCAAAGGGCACATCAACCTTTTGATTGTCGTGGGACCGCCCGGCCTGGCGAAGAGCCGGACTGTCAGGCGAATGGTTGGAGAAGATGTCTGCTGGATCGAGGGGAACGCGACTGCGTTCGGCATCTTCACCAAGCTCTACCGGCAACGGGATGAGTTTGTGGTGATCGACGACGTGGACTCGCTCTATTCCGACCGAAACGGCATCCGGCTCTTGAAGTGCTTATGCCAAACAGAAGATGTGAAGACAATGGCTTGGCACTCGGCTTCCCGGACGCTTGAGAAGGCAGGCATTCCCAGGGAGTTTAGCACCAGGAGTCGGGCCATCATCGTCTGCAACGACTGGCGGACGCTCAACCGCAACGTCGCGGCCTTGCAGGACCGGGGCCATGTTCTGGTGTTCCGGCCGACAGCCGTCGACGTCCACGAACGAGCCAAGGAATGGTTTCGGGACACCGAGATTCTGGATTGGTTCGAGCAGCACCTTTCTCAAATCCACGAGCCGTCCCTCAGGCTCTACGTTCGGGCCGCTGAACTTAAACGCGCTGGAATGAGTTGGCAGACGGTGATTCCGCTCTCTCCAGAATCGCTTCGCCGACAGTTAGTTCTGACGCTCAAGTCCGATGAGTCATTCCCAACCGAAGAGGCTCGCGTTCGCGAGTTCTTCCGGCGCGGCGGCGGTTGTCGAGCGACCTATTTCAATCACTTGAAACGCTTACGGAATTGCGCGTGACGCCTTCAGGACAGCGGTCGTCGGTATCCGGGATTTGACTACAAGTCCGTATTTGTGCTTATATCTGAAACACTGTTTGGCCCT
The DNA here is from genome assembly GCA_964526975.1 of uncultured Planctomycetaceae bacterium. GTDB lineage: Bacteria > Planctomycetota > Planctomycetia > Pirellulales > Lacipirellulaceae > JABDGM01. The sequence continues at coordinate 5,979 of CAZGMU010000008.1, read as the reverse complement.
CTTCAAAACAGCGGGTGATTCTGACGCGATTTATACGCAGATCGCTTACGCCGAGTGTATTGCGGTGCATTCGGCGTGAGAGACCGTGGTGCGAACAAGGTTTGCGTCTTTCACTCAACAATGAAAGTAGAGGTGCTTTATGGCTGCTAACGAGAACAGCCGCCCGTTGCACGAGATTCGTCTCGGTCGCATCAAGGCGGCAATTTGGAAGAATGACACGGAGCATGGAACGCGCTACAGCGTCTCCATCACTCGGATCTACAAGGCGGAAGAACGCTGGGAATCCACCACGTCCTTCGGCCGGGATGACCTCCCCTTGGTCGCCAAGGTGGCCGATCTGGCTCACTCCTGGATCTACCAGCAGAACGGCGACCATCGCGAGGAGGCGAAGCCCGAGAACGGCCTGGCTACAAACGGCGAAACCGCCGAGCCGAAGAAGTCTCGGCGGAAGTCGGCCCACGTCATCTAGTCGGCTTTCCATTCACGTCAGCGAGAGAGAGTTCATCTCTTCAAGGAATGCCGCACCACGGCTCTCTCGCTCTTTTCATTTCTGTTTGCGGTAGACGATCAACCCATCGCCTCCCCCCGGAATCGGAAGACGGTTCAGGATGGAGGCCGGTGGCGTGCAAACCAAGGGTTTTCCAATCTGCTCACGTTCTGATCTCGACCGCGTGACACATTGTCATGCGCGTTTGGATCTCAAATGTGAGTGATCGTTTTCTTTCTCCGTCTGCGGCTCTTTTCAGTCTAACGCGGCGTCAAGGTCCGACGCCCGTTGGGCGTCTGCTGCTTTCGCATTCGCGAAAGGCTCCACCTTGACTTTGCCGCGTGGCCGATGCTTGGCCGCCGACGGGCCGATGTTCAAACCCGTTTCGGAACGGGTCAGTCGGCCCGTTCCAGAAGGAGTCTTCGATGAATCGAGAAGAAGCATTGAAAGCGAGCGACGACGCGCTCAAAGAGTTGGCTCAAACTCTGAAAGAGGGCAAGAGCGAGACACTGGTGAAGTACCTGGACACGATGAGCCGGTTCCACCGGTACTCGTTCGGAAACTGCATCCTGATTGCGATGCAGAAGCCGGACGCGACGATCGTGGCCGGATTCGGCCGGTGGAAGGAACTGCACCGCTGGGTCAAGAAGGGTGAGAAGGGCATCGCCATTCTCGCTCCGATGGTCTCACGGAAGAAGGCTGACCAAGACACGGAAGATGGCCAGGAACCGCAGGATCAGCCCACGGCTGTTCTTCGCGGTTTCAGGGTCGTGTACGTGTTCGACGTGAGTCAAACCGAAGGAAGGCAGCTTGAATCGCTTCGGCATTTCGAGGGTGAACCCGGCGAGAAGATTGCCTGCATCGAGCAGGTGATCCGTTCCAAGGGGATTGAACTCGAATACGTCGAAGGGCTTGGCGGCGCGCTGGGGATGTCCCAAGGAGGCAAGATTTCGGTCTTGTCCACCCTTTCCAAAGCCGAGCAGTTCTCCGTTCTGGTTCATGAACTGGCCCATGAGCTTCTTCATCGCGGGGATCGCAGGAAGGAGACGACCAAGACCATCCGCGAGACGGAAGCTGAGGCCGTGGCCTATGCGGTCTCACGCTGGGCAGGGCTGGAATGTTCGACGGCAGCGTCGGATTACATCCAGCTTTATAGCGGCGATGAACGGGTCTTGATGCAGTCCTTGGAACTCATCCGGGACGTTTCCTGCACCATCATCACCGAACTTGAGGACGCTTCGTCCGAAAAGGAGGTGCGCGATGTGGCATAAAAAGCGTATCTGGTCAGTTCATCCCGCTGAATCCGCCGAGAAGCTCGCTCAACAGTTGACCGAGTTTACTTGGACTGGCTGCCAGGCGTTTACGCTTGGCGGCTTCATCTTGGCCAATGATGCGACGTGCGCCGATGGGGCACAGGAGTACGGAGTGCTCCGACCCGATCCGGATGATGCGTCGCGGTTACTTCAGATCGAGAGCATCACGTTTTCCTGGTGCTTCGAAGAACGCGCTCTGGAGCTTCTCCAAAAGATGCTTCGCGGCGAGTTCGACTTGTATGTCTTGGACCATGTTGCCCGGCAGCGTTTCAAAACGCCCGAGCAGCATGGTGTCTGTTTCCTTTGTCGATGACGAAAGCGAGGTTCCTTATGAAATCACCTGACAATTCGTTTGATGGCGTGCAGCCTGATTCGCCCCCGGTGGATCAGGCTGCTTCACTTCCGGAGCAGGAAACCGGGAGTGGCCGTATCCGTCTTGGCTGCCTCCACTGTGACCGGACGACTTTGATGGCGTCGATTCGCTGCCCGAGGGTTGGAGCCATACGGCTGAAGTCCAGCGCTGGGAAGCGGCCATTCGGCCCTTGGAAGCCAAGGCCGATGACGGCCGGAGTGTTTTTGACTGGCAGACCCACGTGGCAATTTGTCCGGACTGCCAGGCGGAGTATGAAGCGGTTGAAACGCCGGTGAGCGACTCACCGGGGCCGCTCGATTCGGATGATGCCGAGGAGCGGGAGTTCCAAAAGGAGCTTTCCGTTCATCCCATCGTTCGCCAGATCATCGACCGGGACTGCCATGTCGGAGAATCAGGAAAGAACGTGGTCCGCCATGTGATTTCCAAGCTCCGAAGTGGCTACGAGACCTTTCGGCTGTTGTCGAAAGTCGAGCGCCGGCAGTTCATTGAGCAGTGCCTTCACCGGCACCGCGTGAACCGTCGGCAATACGTGGAAGTCATGAGCGGCTTCACTCGCACCCTCGGGAGTGATGCGACCGCTCAAGGCTCGATGACGGGTCAGGAGGTCGTCGCTTTGATGCGAAAGTACAAACTGACGATTGCCTCACTTGCATTTCGGCTCGGAACGTCCGAAAAGCGTGTCCGCCAAGTCCGCGAACACGGTCTTCACGATCCGTTGGCAGTCCGGAACTGGATCGAAGCGATCACGGAAAAGGACCCCGGTCCGATTCCTGAACGCTATAGGATTACGGGCCGCGAGGAAGAAACGGAATGTGGCTTCTGCGGCTATCCGCTCTTCTCAGGCGACGATGCCTACGAGTACGTGGGAAGTGTGTTTTGCTCGGTCAGTTGTTGCCGCAAAAGCCGCAATTGGTAGGGCGCGTTTTCCAAGAGGTTCCAGCACTTGCACGCCGCCGAACCTCTTCTTTGGCCAAAGCACGATATATATTCGGTCACTTGCGTAGCAGACCAGCCATGTTGCATCGCCCAAGCATCGGTGTTGGCGCCACTGCTCGCATAAAGACGTTGCCCCTCACGTCCGCTCATGGCATAGTCGCCTCCGTACTATCACGCATTTAAGGAGGTTGCATGGCTCAATCATATCAATTTGGCCTTCGTGGCATTTCAGGTCTTTTAGCGATGTCTGCTATTGCCGGGTTAACGGCTTGTGGCGGAGGAGGTGGCGGAGGTGATGACATTCCGTCGGAATGCCGAAGTTACTGTCGCACCGCGTGCGCAAAAATCGGAGTTTGCAACGGATTTAATGAGCGGCAAATTGAAGAATGCCGCGAGACATGTGTCGACGTCATTGCTGAGGACGGCGGATCGACCCCTCAATCTTGCCAGAATGGAATAGCCTTTGTCGCGAACGCCTCCTGTGCGGAACTTAATCGCATCGTTGGTCTCCGTACAACGGATGGATCTCAAGTTCGCATGAGCCAAGAACTCGTGGCCAGTGACTGTGGTGTGGCCTTGGGACTGCATTTGCAGGATGAAGCGAGTGATGAATAGTCTCGCCCGATCCCTGCTCTTGATTGCGGCATGTTCGCTGTTGGCTTGTACAACGCGCATGCCGCTCGACGAAACGCCGCCGATCACGAAGCCCATCGGCCACGGGATTGCCATCTTCAAGCTCACGACTCAGAACGAGTACACTGACTATGAGCTTGTTCCCGATAGCATTGCCGTTGTCCAATCGGAGTCCGGCAACAATGGCAAGACGTACACGTTTGGTTTTGGCGAACCTGTGGATGATCCGCAAAACCGCCTATGTCAGATGTATGGGAGTCTGGCACTTCCGGCTGGCGGTTATCGCCTCGACGAGTTGACTGGTCGAACGAGTTTCGGATTCGCCGGAATCCTCCCTGTGCGAGGCCTGTTCTCTCAACCAGTGGAGAAATCCTTCACGATCGACAATGGTGAACTTGTCTATCTTGGGCACATTCGTGCGCGGCTGATCGAGAAGACGTCGGACGACCAACATCGGGCTGGCCCGGTGTTGCCGGTAATCGACCAGCTGGCCACGGGACTGTCGGATGGTACGTTGGTCTTCGATGTGCTGGATGACTATGAGGACGATATCACGATCCTTCGCTCTAGGCATTCCCTCTCAGCGGACCTCACCATTCGGAAGGCGATTCTCGACTAACTATCTCACACGTGCCACGCCGTCGAAGACGGGCCGGAGCGACTGAGTACGTTTGATTGTGTGTTTGCAAGTTGAGTCTCTCTCGATCCGAGTCTGACCATGGCTGCAACCACTGCTCGATGTCGGAGCGAATGGCGACAACGGCAGCGATTTCGGACGACTGCGACGGAATGATTTGCTGGACTTGCTTCCCGGAAAGCGTCGCCTGAATAGCGCCGCAGTCCGGTGAGACAAAGTAGCCCGTCAGACCATTGGTCGGACCAGACGGATGGATGGTATAGAACTCGCTGGGAAGAACCGAATCCTTTCGGGCAACGTGTTCACTGCGTGTCCCGCCTCGCCCGAAAGCTGCCGGATCGCTTCGCATCACCTCCAGCGTCTCGTATTGGCCCAGTGCTCGTGACGCCCATGTGGCGCTCTCTTCCGATTCCATGCGCAGCAGCGCCTTATGGCTGCATTGGGCGATGATCTCGTGCGCGATACGCGGGCCAGCCGCTTCCCGAAAGCCTTCAATGTCCTGAAACGCGAGCACCAGGCACGCGCCGCGCGAGCGGCCTTTGACCGCCAGGTACGGAAGCATTTCGCCTTTCAGCAGTGGTCCGCTCAACCGGGCTTCATCGATCCAGATCCAGGTGCGGCGCGTTTGAGAATCGGCCTGCACATCAATTTCTTCCACGATGATCCGGAACAGGATCTCATTGATGGCGTCCAAGGCGATTTTGGCCGTGGCGTTCACACCGAGCAGCAACACCGACTCATCGGTCAGCCATTGTGTGAGACTGAGTTTTCCGGTGGTTCGTTGCCAGATTGCGGCGACCGGTCGGAAGTACGCCATACGTGAGACAACCGTCGTAAAAACCTGATAAGCGGTTCGGTCGTCCCCCAGGAAACTGGCGATCAATTCCTCACCGGCGTCGTCCCGCGCAAGGATTTCCTTCACGCGGTCGAGCGACAACAAGGCAAACACCAAGTCCGAGAATGTCCACACTCCCGGCGTGTGCCGGATGAACGATTCAATCACTCCGGCCACAATTTGCCGGGCGGCATCGGTGAAGTAGCGGTTGTTCCCACCGCCTTCAGCCGGGATGAAGGCACTGGCGAGATTCAACGCCCGCGCCGGTGAAGTCACATCGGCTGCTACATCCCACGCGACTGCTTTCGGAAACTCGGTCCGGGCGTCAAACGGATTGAGCGTATAGACCGGACATGTCACGCCCACGTGTTTCAAAAATGCCGCGATGTCGTTCTTGGCGTCCAAAATCACCACTCTGGCGTCACTTCCTGTTGTGACCTTGGGGAGCACATCCCGCATCAGGAGTTTTTGCACGAGCGACTTCCCGGAGCCGGTGGTTCCCGCTGCCAGAAAGTGCTGCGTCGCCGCCGCTTCGGGAATTGTGAATGGCCCCCAATGAAGTCCTGCGGCCGGAGGCTTCGAGCGGCGTTTCCGGCCCAGTTGTCGTCCCCGCTCAAAGCGCTGACGGCGCAGTCTGCGCTTGAGCGTCAGGAGTAGATGACAAAAGAGGCCTACGAGCAGGACAAAAGCGACCGGAGGAACTGTCTTCATGCCGCCTCGATGAGATGTTCGTGAGCCATGTCCTTGGCTCGCGACGTTTGCATG
>CAZGMU010000007.1:2432-31397 GCA_964526975.1 uncultured Planctomycetaceae bacterium | reverse complement strand
TTGTTAAAGCCACCAATCAGACCACCATTTGCAGCCGAAGTCTGGGACATATCATTGATTTGAAGCAGCAATGAGTAATAAACGCTGACCGTACTTCCATCAGCTGAGTTCGAAGTCGGAGTAAAAGCGATCCGCGGCGATGAGCCGCCACCTCCTAATTGAATCGAACCGCCGGTTACCGGATCGGCTAACCCCGTAACGCTAAGGTCGGTGGCATGCGTGACGGCATCATTTGCCTGCGAGTAAGGTGAGTTGTTGTTATATCCGCCGGTCATCCAATAGTTGCCATTGGGAGCTTGCTGTCCATAAGGTGAGCCTTGGCCGCCCTGCGGCGACGGCACTACAGATTGAGCCGTGTTACCTGAATTGCCACCAAAACCGACCTGCCCATCGACGCCCGCCAACCCCTGCCCAGCGGCATAGTTGAACGGTTCGTAGAGATACAAAGTGGCAACCGAGCGCTGTGCGGCCATCGATACGACCGCAATCAATACCAACGCAACTGAACGGTGGCGGGCGAACATTTCACGGCTCCCAAATTGAGTTGAAGAGGCTAGCAAGATGTGGCAGCGCTCGAGGAAAATGAATGCATGATGGACGAGTCGAATTACAATCTTGCACTTAGCATAACTGGCAGCTACAGGGTTCGCAACGAAATTTTTACAATTTTTTTAGTGATATTTTCGATCGATGGCTCAGCGAAGAAGGTTTGTGCGCGAAACGAATAATCGACTCTCGCCCTGTCTTTGCATGCAAACTTGAGCGTTCGGCTGGAAGCCAATGCCCCCCATATCCGCGCCCCAGGATTAAAATCCTGGCATTTTCGAATGTCTCTATGGGTCAAGCTCCTCTTCTGATCAGATAGCATTTGCACCCTTCCTGCAAATTTCGACTGGGATCTGTCGCTCCGCGATTCATTCATCGCCGATAGAATGGTAGCTGAGCGCGGCTTGGCTTTGACGACGTGGGCATATCTATTGATGCTTTCATTGACCATGAACGATTGAACGGGGGCGAGGACGCCCCGGCTCGCGGGAGTTGTTCAATGTCCATGAAAGTCGCAATAAAGTGGTCGCTTATGGCCATTGCTAGGTGTCGATTTTGACCGTCTCGCCGTCGGCTTGGATCGACAGCCTGGCTGCCTCGATCACCATTTCGTTGATCGAACTATTCTGCGGCGTAGCGATGAGCCCGGCTTCGTCGATTTCCGTAAGTATCGCCTGGCGAAGGCTAACGGTCTCTGAACGGTTGCCGACAGCTCGCAATCGTGCTGCCAATTCAGCCGCAGCTTCGATCGAGTCATAGCCATACCCGACCGGCTTTAGCCCCGGCCCCAACCAGGGTACGAGTCGGAAGTAATCTGGATTAACGTGGCGAAAAGGTGCGCCGAACCGCTCGTCCACGAAGCTGTACGAGACGCCGCGAAACTGATCGTTGTGTTGAATCAGCCCAGCGGTGCCTGAACCTTCGCAATACATGGTAAGACCTTGATCGTTGCTGCCGGCGCCGCGATCCGGGTAACCGAGACCGGAATTGACGGTCAGAATGGCGCCGTTCTCAAACACGACACGTCCATTCGCCCACATGTAGGCTACAGCTTTGTTAGGAAATGGTCGCTCAACGCCGCGGACCGAGACTTCCGTTGGTCGCAGTCCAGTGATGAAATAGACGAGATCGACATAGTGGCAGCCCACGTAGGTGAAGGGATCTGTCTTGTCTTTCGTGAACCAGTTCTGAAAGTTCGACGAGCGGTAGTAGTATGGCTCGATCATGCAGGCCTGTCCGCAAGCGAACTCGCCGTAGCACCCTTGCCGGTAGAGCTTGCGTGCTTCGAGCGCGCGGCGGTCGAATCGCTTGTGATATTCGATCATCACGAGCAGGCCGCGTTCACGGGCGATTCGGCCAATAGCGACAGCTTGATCGTATTGATGCACGAGCGGCTTGACGCAAAGCACATGTTCGTGGCGATCCAGCGCTGCGCGAACAATCTCATCGTGAGTTTCATCGGGGGTGGCGACGACAACAAGATTGTGCGGCGGCAGGTCGGCAAGCGCTGCGCGCCACAATTCCGTGTTGCGCTCGGTGTCCGGTGCGTCGAGCGAGGGATAGGCCGAGAAAGCTTGGTTCGGAAAGGCTTCGGTAAATCGGGGAAGCGCGAGATGTTTGAGCCGAGTCGAACTCGTCGCGGCCACGCTGATGCGACCGATCCGCTTTAACCGTTGCAAGTGATATAGGCTAGGCAGAATCTGATCGCCCACGATCATTCCGGCGCCGATGACAAGCACATCCAGCACGAGAGATTGCTCCCGAGATGTAATTCTGTCGAATCTCCACGGCGGCGCCACTCAGTCTGGCATCCATTCCTGGGAGAGGTCTGCAACGATATCGTACATTGCGTTAAGGCACTCTCGTGCTTCGGCCAGCGGCATTACAAGCGGCGGAGCAATGCGAATAACGCAACCGGCCAATGGTCCCATCAAATGCATCGCAAGGCCGTTTGTATTCCCTAGGTAGCACCCGCGGACAATTTCATTCGCTACTTCCGCGGCAGTCAGGTTGCCGGTAGCAGCACAATGGATACCCCACACTGTTCCTTCGCCGCGGATGGCCTCGATGGCAGGCAGGTCGGTCAGGCGTGCCAACCCGGCCTCGAGGACTTCAGCGAGTTGTGCTGCATGCTCAAGCACATTCGTTTGTTCGAACTCATCGAGCGTCGCCAAGACGGCGGCAGACCCCAGAGGATGGCCGCTCCAGGTGTCCGAGCCGTAGCCGTAATCGAGCTTCGCAAACGCGCGGGACGTCCCAGCGACTGCGGCCACCGGAATCCCGTTGGCCATGCTCTTACCGAGGAGCACCATGTCCGGCTCTACGCCATACGTCGTATAGGCGTACATAGCACCGGTGCGGCCGAAGTTCGACTGAATTTCATCGAGAATAAACAAAATGTCATGACGGCGGCAGAACTCTTCTAGTAGCTGCAAGTATTCGACCTGCGGGTGATAAGAACCTCCGCCTCCCAGATAGGGCTCGGTGATGAGGCAACAGATGCGATCCCCGAAACACTCAAACAGCTCGTTGAGTTCCTCACGGTAGGTCACCAGATCAATAGGCTGGCGTCGCCGTTCGATGGATGCACATTCTGATTGCGGAAACGGAATGAAGTGGACTCGCGGATCGCGGTCTTCATCGCGCTCGTTTCCGGTCACGGCGCCTGCAAGTCCCTTCTTACCGTGAAACCCATGACGTGTGGCCAAAACTACATCGGCGCCTGGGCGATGGGTCAATGCGGCCTTGATGGCTTTATGGACCGCCTCGCTACCCGAGGCGGCCCAAAGAATCTGCTCGATGCGTCCACCGCCAGGTTGTGACCGCATATTGGCAACCAGACGACTCACCGCTTGTGCCTCGATTTCCGTGATGGAATTGTAGGCATTGAGCGGAACGGCCGACAGAAATTCGTCGGCCGGCGCAAGGGGATCAAAACCCATGTAATCCATGACACGCTTCCACCAGCGCGCCGGATGGTAGCCCAAATTGGTGACGAGGACGCCGGAGGTGAAGTCGACTAACTTACGGCCCTCTGGCGTGTAGTGATGACAACCGGAACTTCTCGCCAGAACCGCGCCGGTGGGAGTGTAGGTACGTTGACAGCGAGGCTCGAGTCGCGCGATCATCTGTCGCAAACGATCGCTGGTTGGCTCTTCGGAACCAGTTAAGAAACTAACTTCGCCGTTTCCAATCGTAGTTGCCACCTGAGAACACTCTCCCTTTTAAACGCCGAAAACCATTCTTGTTGAACGGAAGCTCAATTATGACTCGAGACCATGCGAATTGAAGTAAATCAAATCGCGACGCTAAATTATGAGGGCGTAAGCTGCTGATTGCCCTAAGCGCAGTTATTGTCGCGGGTGATACCGGCACATGCCGATACGATATAGCAGCGTGACTCAGCCGCGATCCTGAATGCATTTTTGCCTGGAATGGCCTAGGTGTCAACTTTTAATTCCTGACGGCAGCCATTTCTGCATGCATTTGTTTAGATTGATGCTTCATGGGTTAGAGTAGCTGTATTTGCCTCGCCACTCGTTTGCGACCGCACGTGGAGTTTCATTTGTTACCCAACAGAGACCGAGTCCCCGCGAGTCAAATTCCAGAAGACGCCAATCCCGAAAGCGATGAATCATCATATATCGACGAAGTCTACGACCAGATTCTCTTGCGGATAATCCGTGGCGACTATTTGCGTGGCGCCGTGCTCACGAGTTCACGTCTGGCAGATGAGTTGAAGGTGAGTCGCACGCCCGTTGCCGCTGCCATTGATCGGCTCGTTGCTGACGGGATACTCGAGAAGGAAAAGAACAAGCGCGCGGTTGTCCGCGATGGTGCTGAGGAATGGCTGCTCCAAGTGCATCAGCTTCGAGAAATGCTGGAGCCTCGGGCGGCAGCATTAGCGGCATCGCGAATGCCTGCCGAGGTCTTGCGAGATCTGGACCAAATGGCTGTCACAGCCAATCCAGCTTCCGGGACGCAATGGCAAAAAGACGCGCGTGCATTTGATTTCGCGCTTCATCTAGCGATCGCCGATCATTGCGGTAACTTACCCCTTCGAAAAGCCATTCAAAAATGCTGGAGCTATAAGCGATTGTCGTATGAAGCCGGGCTGGGGAATCCCAAGAGTCTGGAAGTAGGGTATGGCGAGCACATCGCGATTTTAAGAGCATTGTCGCGCCGCGATTCCGAGACAGCGTCGGTGGCTATGTTATTTCACCTCCGTTCGGCCGCCAATCTAACAACGGAGCGTCGCATTGTTTGATCGGTTGATTCCGAAGCAACACTGCGTCTGACGGCATCGCTACTGTAGGCAGCGCGATCAGAGCCGAATTCACGGACCGCTATCCCGGTTCGCTCGTCTGCGCGTGAAGGAGCGGCAAACGGGGCTACCCAGCAAGCAGTTATCGCGAGCGTGCTTTTCAAAAGCCGCGTGGCGGTTAGGGCTGGGCCTTTACCTATGCGGCGTAGTGTGCGGCCACTTTGCGAACACCATCGGCGACACTAGATATGTAGGCCTCGGTCATGCCTTCGTTGAGGGCGAGGCGGACTCCCGTGGTTAGGATTTTGTGGGTTTCGGGCAAGAAGACTTTGGAATAATCCATCTTCGTGAGGCCAAATTCCTTGACTGGCCACCGGCCGGCGAAGAAGCCATGCTGCTTGAAGACCGGATTACCATACAATGGCACGGGTATGTAGCCGGCGGATGCACGAACGCCCTCGGCAACGAGCGCTTTTACGAATTGCGTTCGATCGCATTTAATTTTTTTGGGGTCGATGCAGAACATGTAGAACCAGTACGTGGCGCGGTCGGCCGAATCAATACCATGCGGGATAATACCCGCTAAATTGGCGAGCTTTTCGCCGAGTTGATTTCCCAATCGCGAACGCGTTGCGGCGATTCCTTCCAAGCGCCCGAGCTGGGCCGCCGCAAACCCGGCTTGCAACTCCGTCATGCGATAGTTGGTCGCAAAAAGCTGCTGCTGACCTGGGTGGCGACGGTTGGCCCCCTTGTCGCCGAAACGCTGCAGCAGGGGACCGAATGTCTCGTTACTCGAGCCCACGACGCCCCCGTCGCCGCAAGTGATCTGCTTGGATTGTTGCAGTGAAAAACAGGCGATGTCACCGATCGTGCCGACTGGTTGTCCCTGATATTTTGCTCCCCAGGCCTGCGCGCAATCCTCGATCAGAACGAGTTTGTGCTTGTCGGCGAGGGCGCGCAGCTCTGACATGCGACAGGGATTTCCAGCGAGGTGGACAGCGATAATCGCTTTCGTCTTGTCGGTGATTTTTCGCTCAACGTCAGCGGGGTCAAGGTTGTAAGTATTGGGCTGGAGATCGGCAAAAATAGGTACGCCCTGCTGGTAGATGACGCCGATCACGGTTCCAACGTCGGTCACACCCGTCGTGATGACTTCGTCTCCAGGACCAACGCCGGCGGCAGCCACCGCGATATGGAGCGCGGCTGTGCCGGAGGAGCAGGTCATGACCTCCTTGACCGGACAGATTGCGCGGAATCGCTCCATCAACAGCGCCGTCTGCGGTCCTTGCCAATAAAACATTGTGTTTTGCTTGAGCGCGGCGTCGAGGCGTTCTCGTTCAGGCGCTCCCCAGCGCACGGGCGGGGTCATCGCCTCGTTTACAGATTTCGGCCCGCCGTCGATCGCCAGACGCGATTCGGACGATTGCTCAGCAGACATCGCTTGCGTAGTTTGCGCGCCAAGACTGGTCGCCGCCATGGCGGCGCTGGATGCAGCCAAGAAGCCGCGACGTGACAGTTTTTGACTAGATTCCATGGTTTTCCTCGCGGTTTCAACTCTATGGTAGAGGACAACTGTGTGGTGCAAAGTCGAAAATGAATGACTTTGGAAACGCCACGCATTATATACAGAACTTTTATCAGTCAACTATCAATTTGCGGAATCACCTCCTACACATCTTCGTGCGCGATGGTAGTCATGCGCTTTGTTGGCAAGCGGGGTTTGTGCAACTTCAGCACGGTCGACTCGAAGTAAAAGCTCGATACATGAAAGCCGAATAGGATTTGTTCGAGCAGAATATTGCTTGGCAGTTCCTCAATGCCAGCGATGCTTTCGAGCATTGTGATCTCGACAAAGGCTTCACCAGCATCGAGCAGGTGAAGCAGTTTGTCGATCCAAATATTGGATGCTTCAGAGATTTTAGTGGGGTCACGAACCGTTTTGAACAGGAGGAAATAGAGGAAACGGAGATCGTGGAATCCAGCTACGGACAAGTGGATTGCCTTCCAGAATATTCTCTCTTGTTACCGCTGTCGTTCAAAAAGCAGGCAGATAGGAAGAGAAGATAGGGGCCGGATTCCAGATTTCAGTGTCCCGGATGACCACGCGTATTGAATCTGTTTTGACGGCGGCAATTCGGTTATTGCTTGAATGATTTTGCAGGCTGGTTGCGATCGTCGCAGGTTCGATTGTTGGGCTCACGCGCTGAATTGGACTCTCGTGACCTTTACTCGGTTACCGCTATGGACTGTGGTTTTTTCGAAAAAGCTTCTTGACAGACGGCCAAAAGTGCATACACTGTGATGAGTTTGGTGCGGGCTTTGCAGATTTTTTTCCTGTTTTGTGCATTATTCACCCACTTCCTCCTCCACCGCAAACTCTAACTGCATGCAGATTTGCCGCATTGCTCGATCATTTGCTACTTGTTTGTGCTTCCAATGCAATGCTCGTACGCTCGGTTACGTTACTATTGATACCTTCATCGAAGGGGAAAAATGTACACTGCCATCCGGGGAACCTTTGCTGCACTTGTGATCGTTTTCTTAAGTCTGTTTTTTTCGCGACCGGCAGTTGCTGTCGAGACCTATAACTACGTTTATAACACGACAGCCCCGGCACTTACGGACGCGATTCGGCTCTCGACCCGCATCGGTTACACGTGGTTCGCAGGTCACCGCAAACAATACAATGTTGAGAATGGAGCGGGTGTTCCTTACGCCTATGACGACGGATATGTCGAGTGGGTCGGAGAACGGAAAACGGTTGCCGAGGCCGTGGCGCGCTGGAAGAGTATTTTGGATGGAAACGGCGATCCGTGGACGGGTGAAAGTGGCGCACTAATTGGCCAACCGACAATCATTTTACTCGATGAGGTTAACTCTAGCTTCCGAGACAGTTTGCAAGGCCCGGCATTGAAGTCGGCGCTGCAATCGTTCGTCACGACGACGGGCTACGACAAGTCGCGCATCGTGATTCTGGGATCACCCGGCATTTCTATGGGGTCTGGCGTAATTGCCAGCAACTACCAGAACGTGATTTACTGCGCAAACAACTACTGCCGCAAGTTCGTGCTCGAGGTCTACGTTACCCACAACGGCTTCAACACCGGCTACGATCCTGGTGATCCGAATTTTCGGGGAACGGGAGATACGTATCTCGCCAATCGTTTGACGTTCGGCATCCGCAACTGGACCACAACAATGGGTGTGAGCTCCGCCAATGTTGCTCCGATGATTCTCGTCAGCAATCGTGCCGACCAGGGCGGAACGAACTTTTATCGGTTCATGAACCGATGCTTCTGGTTCATGGCTAACGGTTGGTATAATGGCTCGCGCACGGTTGTCGACGGAAACATTCGAACCGCCATGCGCCACGGAGTTGGGAGCTACAGTTGGAATCCCGGAACTGGCGACTACCAATTGAGCACGAGCAAGACGACTCGTGATACGTTCTTTGAGAAGTACAACATGTGGTATTGCGTCGGCGGCAACACGGCTGCTCATTCCGACGGCCTGGCACCACTACCGTGACGGCTTCAACAAATACCATCAATTTCGCCTTGCTGTCGGCCCTTTCACGAGCCCGTGTTTCTTTTTTCAGCAACTAAGATTTCAGCGGACATCTGCGAAATCACGAACACGGCCACTGTTTTTGCCATGAACATTTGAGGGTGAGCAGGTTCGAGAAAACTAGATCGAGAATGTCGCCGGGGAAGTTTTCAAATTCGAACATCAAGTGACAGGCTAGTTCAAGGGATCCGTCGGTGGCGAACTTTTACACACTGGTATTAAGGGCCGCTGGTCGATGGCCTTAAATCTCGTGGCATAACGGACTACCGAAATGCGTTGTCCCGTTGCCACTACAGATTTAGAGGTACTGCACAGGAACGCACAGACATTCTGATGCGAATAGTCGAATCGTCGAACTACGTTGAGTGACATCTCATGCAATACAAATCTCGCACAGTGCGAAGTCTATCGATTGGAGTTATTGGTCTCGCGTGTATGAGCGCGACGATCTTCGCCACTACGGTGGAAAAAAAAGAGCCGGGTTCCGAGTACAAGCTCCAGCGCGTGCCGGCAATGACGCCGCAACAATCGATGGCAAGCATCGAAGTTGCGCCCGGCTTTCGCATCGAACTCGTCGCCTCAGAGCCACAGGTGATTGACCCGGTTGCAATCTCGACAGATGAGAACGGCAAGATGTACGTCGTCGAGATGCGAGACTATTCGGAGAAGGACAGCGACTTCTTGGGCCGAATTCGATTGCTCACGGACGAAGACGGTGACGGCAAGTACGAAACAAGCAAAGTCTTTCTCGACAAGCTTTCGTGGCCGACCGCGGTCATCTGCTACGGCGGCGGCGTATTCATCGGCGATCCCCCGAATATCCTCTATGCGAAAGACATCAATGGCGATGGCGTGGCCGACATCAAGCAAGTTATTTATACCGGCTTCAGTCGCAAAAATGTGCAAGGGATGATGAATACCTTCCTGTGGGGCCTCGATCACCGCATCTATGGCACATCGAGTAGCACCGGCGGGCTAATCAAGCGAGTCGCTCTCGGTTCGCTGGACGACATTGTGAGCGGAAGATCAAAAGTTGCGAGTGATACCAGTATTAAGGAGATCGATTACCAGAATCGCGACTTTGCAATCGATCCAAAGACGCTCGACATGACGCCGCTTACCGGCGGTGGGCAGCATGGCATGACCTTCGATCGCTGGGGCAATCGTTTCGTTTGCAGCAACAGTGACCATCTGCAAGCGATCGTGTTCGAAGAGCGATACTTGAGCCGCAATCCGTATCAATCGGTCGTGTCGGCTCGCCGCTCGATCGCTTCCGATGGTCCGCAGGCCGAGGTCTATCGGATCAGCCCGATCGAAGGCTGGCGAATTGCTCGCACCGAGATGCGTGTCTCGGGAAAGGCGCCTGGTCCGATCGAGGGTGGCGGCCGAGCGGGTGGATATTTCACCGGCGCTACAGGTGTCACTGTCTATGAAGGTGGCCAATGGCCAACCGATGGCGATACGATTGTGCTAACGGCCGACGTCGGCAGCAATCTCATTCATCGCAAACGGCTAGTTCCGGATGGCGTGACGTATCGCGGCGATCGCATCGACAAGAACACTGAATTCGTTCGCGCGAAGGACATCTGGTTTCGCCCGGCTCAGATGGCGCTTGGAGCCGATGGGAGTCTGCTCATTTGCGACATGAGTCGCGAAACGATCGAGCATCCACTGAGCTTGCCCGCGGTGTTGAAGAAGCAGCTTAACCTGTCGAGCAGCAGCCAAGGTCGCATCTATCGAGTTATTCCGACCGAGTACCAGTACAAGGAGCCCAAATGGCTTGGTATGGCGACTCCAGCCGAATTGGTCGAAGCACTTGATTCTTCGAACCAGTGGCGGCGGATGACGGCGCTGCGATTGATTTACGAGCGACAGCAGCCAGAGACCGCAGAGCTGCTTCGCAAACAACTGGCAGTTTGCGAACGGCCCGAGACGCGGATCGGCATATTGTATGCGCTGGACAGCTTAAACGCGCTCGATGAACCCACTCTAGTCCTCGGACTTGCAGACCGAAACGGCCATGTTCGCCAACACGCGCTCCGGCTTTCAGAGTCGCAACTAGATAAGTCGGTCAAAGTACGCCAACTGGTCTTGTCGCTTGCAGGCGATGCTGATCCGATCGTACAGTTCCAGCTCGCGCTTTCGCTGGGCGAGTGCCACAATCCGGCGGCAACCAAAGTCCTCGCCGAGATTATGATTCGCTCGACAAAGGAGCGCGACATTGTTGATGCCGCGCTCACATCGATCGTCGATCGCGCCGGCAGCGTACTGAGCCAGTTATTAGCCGATAAAGAATGGTGTGCCAGTCAGCCGGCCGAGCCGATTCTTACGGCAATCGTTAGCCAGATCGTTCGGCAGCGGCAGCTAGGCGACCTCGACACGCTTGTTGATGCGCTTCGGTCGACTGGAACAGACAAACATTCGACAAGCACATTGGCGGTTATTAAAGCGCTCAGCCAATTGCCGACTAATTTACTGAATGGCAGCGAGCCGCAAATGGTGAAGCTGCAGAAACTCCGCGAGTCGGCAACCAAGTCGCTGGTGGCCGAGGCACGAAATGTGCTCGATCAAAATGATGTACCATCGGCCGATCGGTTAACGGCGATCGAAAACTTGGCGCTCGACAGGTTTAACAATCAACACGAGTTGTTAGAAAAGCTACTCGCGCCGCGAGAATCCGAAGCCATTCACATGGCCGCATTGAGGACGCTCGGTCAATATGAGTCGCCGGATGTCGCGGCCATGATTTTGGCGCACTTCGCTCAACTTTCGCCGGCCGAGCGAATGCAGGCGACCGACGTCCTATTACGCCGTGGACCGTGGGCTCTCGCATTGGCTCAATACCTGGCGGCGAACAAAGTGCCGATCACGACGCTCGACCCCAGTCACGTCTCCCGGTTGCAAAATTATCCTTCGGCAGAGGTGCGTGAGACGATTCATAAGCTGGGGGGCCAGGGGATGTCGAAGGATCGGCAAAAGGTGTTTCAGGAGTATAAGGACGCTGGTGTCTTGGCCGGCGGCAACCCAGCGTTAGGCAAAGTTGTATTCGAAAAAAATTGCTCATCCTGTCACGAGATTGGCGGAATCGGCCATCAGGTGGGGCCAAACCTTGCGGCGATGATCAACCGTGGCGCCGAGTCGGTGCTGTTTAACGTGCTTGCTCCCAATGCGGAAGTCGATCCAAGGTTCATGGAATACGTGGTCGTGACCAACGACGGCCAAGTGGTTAGCGGTATTATCGCCGGTCAGACTCCGACCGCGGTCACGTTCCGCGAGCCAGAGAACAAAGTGACGACGGTGCTACGCATGGACTTTGATGGTGCGATGAACAGCTCCGGCAAATCGTTGATGCCCGAAGGATTGGAAAAAGTCATCGATCAGAAATCGATGGCGAACTTGATTAGTTTCTTGCAGCAAGCGGCGGCGCCACAAGGAACGGGGAAGTGACGAAGAACTTTGCTTCAGCGGCTTTCTGCAGGTGAGGCGTTTTGCCAACGTCGGCGCACCGCGCACCATCATTACCCGATCGCGATCGCCAAGCTGCAGACACGTATCTCGCCCGCGTCTTGCAAACGCAAAGTCGCGGCTCCCTTTATCGAACACATTGAGCGTCGCCAATGATGGCACGGAATCCATTTATAAAACCGCTTGCGTTGCTATCGGTAGAGAAACCAACTGTTTCGCGACACTCCACCATAATCGCGATGTTTCACTCAATCCAACCACCGCCCAGTACGCGCTTGTTCGTTTCCGCGTCAAAACAAACTACCGCTTGTCCTGGCGTTACTGCAAACTGTGGCTCGTCGAACACGACCCGCAGTCGCCGATCAGGAAGTACGCTCAGTTGGGCTGGCTGCGCCGGTGCGTTATAGCGGATTTGGGCGTAGCAACGAATAGTCACAGCCATCGCGTTGTCGCTTAACGAAACCAACCAGTTGCAATCGCGAGCCGTCAGTTCTTGGCGATTCAACTTCTCCCGCTCGCCGATCACTACTTTCCGCGACTCCGGCTCGATGCGCACGACAAACTTCCGTTCGCCTAGCGCGACACCTAGCCCCTTCCTTTGTCCTACGGTGAAGCTTTCGATTCCTTCGTGCTGGCCAATGACCGTGCCATCCACGTCGACCAATTCGCCAGACGTATCTATGCCAGCGCGTCGTCGCACGAACTCATCGTACCGCCCGCGGGTCACGAAACAGATTTCCTGGCTATCCTTCTTATCGGCAACGCGCAAGCCAATCTCGGCTGCTCGCCGTCGAATCTCCGACTTCTCAAACTGTCCAATCGGCAACATCATTCGCGGCAATAGATCCGGCCGAATCCCAAACAACACATACGACTGGTCTTTCGACGCATCCACGCCGCGCATGAGCGCCGTCGAACCATCCGCCTGTTTCTCGAGCCGCGCATAGTGGCCCGTCGCGACGAACTCGGCCCCCACGCTGTCGGCATAATCAAACAACTTCCCGAACTTGATCCAGTTGTTGCACTGCACACACGGATTCGGCGTCCGCCCAGCCGTATATTCTTTAACGAAGTAATCGATGATCTGCACAAACTCCGCCTGCAGATTGAGCGCGTAGAACGCAATGCCAAGCTTGTCGGCCACCCGTCGCGCATCCTCCGCATCCGAAGCGGTGCAGCATCCCTGCTTGTGATGAAGCTGGGAGCGGGGAGCTGGGAGCGGAGAGCCCGACCCATCCTTGTTTTTCTCATGGGCTGTTTTCCTTCCCTCCTCGCTCCTTGCTTCTAGTTCCTCTCCTCTTTCTCCCTGCTCCCTGCTCCCTGCTCCCTGCTCGCCACAGGCGACCGGTGACTGCTCCCCGTGGCGCATAAAGACGCCGATCACCTCGTGCCCCTGCTCCACGAGCAAATGGGCCGCGACGCTCGAATCGACTCCGCCACTCATGGCCAGCACAATACGCGACATAATTCGAGTCTAGGCTTGCCGTGGGGGAGCAACAAGATACCGCCCTCGTCCCTATGTCGTTCCCCGCATATAATCATTCCTTTCCTAACATCCTCAGCCTTGCCGCTTGCGGCTTAGCGCACTAGTTCCTCAGAGAGCCTTCCAGCATGGAAAAAGAATTCATCGACCGCGCCAAAGCGATCCGCCAGGGCATCCTCCAACTACGAGACTCTCTTTGACTGGGACATGAAAAAGTCCCGCGTCGCCGAAATCGACGCGCAAATGCTAGAGACCAATTTCTGGGGCAATCAGGAGCGAGCGCAGGAGCTCGTCGAAGAACGTAAGTCGCTCAACTCGGTTCTCTTGCCGCTCGATGATGCACTGAAGTCGAGCGACGATCTCGCCGCCATGATCGAAATGGCCGACGAAGATGAATCATTCGCTGGTGAAGTTCCAGGTGAGGTCAGCCGGCTGGAAGCCGAACTCGAAAAGCTCAAGCTCAAAGCCCTTCTCAACGGTCCGCACGACTCGGTCGGCGCGATCATGACCATCAATGCTCGCGACGGCGGCACCGACGCCAACGACTGGGCCGAGATGCTGCTCCGCATGTACACCCTCTGGGCGCAGAAGAACGGTTACTCGATCGAACTTCTCGAACGCCAAGATAGCGAGCAAGCCGGCATTAGCCACGCCGCGATCGTCATCCGCGGCCCGATGGCCTACGGCTATCTCCGTGGTGAAACCGGCATGCACCGCCTGGTGCGCATCAGTCCCTTCAATGCCGAAGGCAAGCGGCAAACAAGCTTCGCCGCCATCGACGTATCGCCGGAGTTGCCCGACTCGGTGGAAGTTGAAATCGATCCCGAAGACGTGCGCGAAGACGTGTTTCGTGCCAGCGGCGCCGGCGGCCAGCACGTCAACAAAACATCGAGCGCGATCCGCCTCACGCATCTGCCGACCAATACCGTCGTGCAGTGTCAAACCGAGCGCTCGCAACACAAAAACCGCGCGACCGCCTGGAAGATGCTCCGCGCTCGAATCGCCCGCGCGGAGGAAGAAAAACGCGAAGCAGCCGATGCCGCCAAGTATCAGCTACAAGCCAAAGTCGGCTTCGGTTCCCAGATCCGCAACTACTTCCTCCACCCGGATCAACGCGTCAAAGATGCTCGCACCAAGTACCAGCAGGGCAACTTTCACAATGTCATGGATGGCGACATCCAAGGCTTCCTGGATGCTGTCCTCCGCTGGCGCGCCGGCCAACCTATCGAAGATGATGGTGAAGAATAACCCCCGCCGCTTGCGCCTTAGCGCAACTCTCCGCTATTTCTTCGTCGACAATTCCAAATCCACCTGATTCTCTCCCTCGTTCACCTGCACCGTCACTCCCGAAGCATCGGTCGTGCGATACTTCTCCGGCAATTGCGCGTCATCCTTTGTTCCGGCAACCGGACGAACCGCCACGTTGTACTTCCCTGGCTTCACATGATCAACTTCGAACTTGCCGTCCTTCACCCGACCTTGAGCCTTCCCCTTAAAATCCACGGATCGCAGCACGATTCGGCCGTCTTGCACTGCTTTCCCATCCAGCGCAATCGCCCCTTGAATCTTGGTCGTAATCGCTGATACCGGCGTGTCTTTGCCCGATGCATGGTCGTGGAAATAAGGGTCTCGCTCGCGCTTCCCTTCGGCCGGTTTGAGCTCGCGGACCCAAATGTTTCGATACCGCACCGGGTTGCCGTGGTCCTGCAAGTGAATCGGCAGCTTCCCGTGCTTGTCGTACTTCGGAGCCTGGTTGAATGGCGTCGCTCCCTCTAGCGCAAAGTGATTCTGCGTCAACACGCCATTGTGTAAGATCGTGATATAAGCTGGCGATTTCAGCGAGCCGTCTTCCTCGAATTTCGGCGCCGTCCAAATAATGTCATACGTGTTCCATTCTCCTGGTGGCCGCATCGCGTTCACCAGCGGTGGCGCCTGTTTATAGATCGCGCTCGCTTGGCCGTCGAAATATGTCTGGTCTTTATACGAATCGAGTACCTGCACTTCATAACGATCCTGCAGAAATACGCCGCTGTTGCCGCGCCCCTGGCTATGCCCTTTCGGCGGAGTCGGCGCCGACCACTCGATGTGCAACTGACAATCACCGAAGCTTTGCTTCGTGGTGATGTCACCCTTGCCGACTGTCGCGACGCCGTCCTTCACGATCCAATTTTCGCCGTTCGTCCACGCCGATAGATCTTTGCCGCCGAACAAAATGATTGCATCCGATGGCGGATCGGCATCGGTCTCGCCCGGCGTGACCACCTTCGGCTCCTCCCACTTCATCCCCGACAGATACTCCTGGGCACAGCCACTCGTCGGCACGATCAGCGCCCCGCTCATCGCAACGACCCCTAACGCAATCAGCTTGTTGAACATCGTCGATACTACCTTTATTCGAGAGCGGGAACGGCGGGCACCAACCGGAAAGCCCAGATCGTGAAAACACACGGTAATTGATGATTATGAATGCCCCCGTAGCCGGGGGCAACTATGTAGTCGTCCTGCTTCCGCGAGATAAACCTCCGCTTACGGTATAAGCCATCCACAGCTTTTCCAGCAAAGGGGCACATCTTCAAGATGTCCTTGTCGCTGACCCCATTTTGGGAGAAGATAACCGCTAGAGTAACCATTTGGCATGTACCACAAATAGCCGGACCGCCACGCGGTTGGGCTTCCCGGAGACAAGCGCGCAATGTCTGTCCAGCAGCTCGAACAAATCAGACGCGACTACACCGACAAGCTCGTCCTGGTCGACCCCTCGCGCCCCGAGTTGGCCCGCTTCCGCGACGTGGTCGGCCGTGTGAAGACGGTGAACATGAACGGCCGCGCTCTCGTCGAGTTCGACGAATACCACTCGAACATCGGTTGGTACGACATCGCTCCAGAGTACCTGAAGGTCGTCGATCAACCCCCACCGAAGCCGGAAAAAAAGAAAGCTCCTGCCAAAGCCGAGGCGAAGCCAGCCGCCGCCAAAAAAGCAGGCGCGCCCGCTTCAGCGGGCGCACCTGCCGGCGCAAAACTCTCCGTCGCCGAAATGCTCGCCGCCGCCCGCGCCGGCGGAGCCGCCGGTTCCGCCCCCGCCGCCCCGAAAGCATCAGCCGCCATACCAGCCAAAGAGCCCGCCGCCCCAGCGCCAGCCAAGAAAGCCGCCCCCGCTCCCGTCAAGTCGAGCGAACGAGTCGACAAATCCAAAATGTCGATCGCCGACATGGTCGCCTGGTGCCGCGAGTACGACACGAAGTAATACGGGTTCCGCTACCCGCCGCCGGAAACGCTACCCCGGCTGCCGACTTCGCCCTTCAGTTCGCGAAAAGTTTGACTGCGCCTTTTCCACCAAGGTAAGATCAGTTGTTGATCGGATGCCTCATCATCAACGTTGGCGGAAGCGCTCATGAAATCATCCATCCTCGTCGCTTTCATTGCAGGTATCACTCTGGCCTACATCGTTCCACAGGCCGTCCACGCGGCCTCGCCGGCCTCGCTCAACATTTATCTGCTGCAACACGCGCAGCCTTCTGGATCTCCCACCTACGACATTCAACTGCTGGGGTCCACTCAGATGCAAACCGTGACCTCGCCAGGAGGGCATGTGTTCTCGGGCGCATTCCCAACCTATGCGGGCCTGACCGAAGCGCAAGTTCTATCCGAAGCCATTGGCCAGTGGACGATCGCTCGACCACCCCTAATTCCTCCCGGCCAACCACCCGAGACACACGCGTTCACCCTCGCCCCGTTTTCAATAAGCAGCTTCTACACGGTTCCACCTACCATTATCAGTCCGACCAACAACAGTCTCGTTCCTGCCAGCTTTCCGGTGGTTTATGCCTGGCCTCCCGATGAAACTCCGCCCCCAACCCGCTCGTCCTATCCGACGATTTCCAATCAGATACAGAGTATTAACATTGAATTGTCAACGGCTAGCAACGTCGCGCCAGTCGATGTGACTTTCAAACCAGGTGAAACCCAAGGTACGGTCCAGATCGCAATCGGCACAGCCAACTCGATGGCTTCTTATTTGTCGAATGCCACGCCAGCAGCGTCAAATCCATACTGGGAATACAGCGTAAGTATGAATTTCTTCAATCTTTCCCAGCCGCTGTTACTAACCGTCACAAGCGTGCCCGAGCCCGCATCGCTTATGCTGATTGCCGTGGTCGCCCCATGCGCGACCACGTTCCTCCGCCGCAAGCGCTGATTGCATCGAGCCGCGGCCAGAATTCATCCGTCCTGCCACCACTTGCGGTTTAGCTTTTCCGCCATACGTGGATGGCTGACTTAGAATCCTCCCGCTATTGTTCAAATAGCTCACGTCAACCGCGAACCCAACACAGAGGATTGCGGTCTAGCAGGCAAACCCCAAAGAGTTCGTGCCATGCCGCGCCCCCTCCATGAAAAATCCACCGTCGAGCAAATTCGCGCTCGCTTCGATGCCGACGTCGAACGCTTCTCCAAACTCGAAACCGGCCAACAGGCCGCGATGGACGCGCCGCTCATCCTCGATATTGTCGCCCGCGCCGCCGCTTGTCACATCCGGCCACAAGGCACGCTCCTCGACATCGGTTGTGGTGCCGGCAACTTCGCGCTGCGAGTTTTGAATGAGGTGTCGCCGCTCGATTGCACGCTCGTCGATCTCAGCCAACCGATGCTCGATCGCGCACGCGAACGAGTTTCCGTAGCAACTTCCGGCCGAGTAGAAACAATCCAGTCCGACATGCGTGACTTGTCGTTCGCTCCCGCATCCTTTGACCTCATACTCGCTGGCCAGGTGTTGCACCATCTCCGCGAAGAGACCCAGTGGGAGGCAATGTTCGTCAGCTTCCACCGTTGGCTTCGTCCCGCTGGCACGCTTTTGGTCGCCGACATGGTCGCGCACGACAATTCCGCCATCCAATCACTGATGCAAACTCGATACGCCGAATACCTCGAAAAAATCGGCGGCCCAGAGTATCGAGACAAGGTCTTCGCCTACATCGACCAGGAAGATTCACCAAGTTCCGTGAAGTTCCAATTCGATTGCCTTGCCCAAGCCGGCTTTGCCGATTACGACGCTCTCCACAAAAACGCCCTCTTCGTCGCCTATTACGCCAAGAAATAGCACATACATAGCCGACCCGTCTCGGGTCGGTCGCGCCTAGCTAAAACCAACTGAGCCAATCCAACAGTCTCGCGCAACAAAAAACCCGGCCAAGATGGCCGGGCTAAATTGGAGTACACTAGTCCGCTTTATAACTCGCCTTGCGGGTGTCTGGGGGCAAGCGGCAGCGAGCCCTCAGCTACTCCCTCGTATTCGAAACTGCTCTAACTGCGCGACTTTGCAGCCGGTCCCGTCGCCGGCTTTTCCGCCGCCACTTCCGCTCCGTTCACATGCCCATTGCCGTTTCCATCCGCGCTATCTTCGCCGACTAGCTTGGCCAGGCTCGTCGGAATTTCCACCCCGCCAATGTCGCGCATCACCTGCATCATCGGCGGTAGTGATCCTGCCATCTTGTGCAGGAAGTCGGCCGTGTTCGATCGGCCATCCGCCCCGCCGTTCTCCCACACGACAACCTTGTCGAACTTGATGTTACTGATCGCCTTCGCGCTCGTTTCTGCCAGCTTGTCGAGATGCTCGAGCATCATCAATTGGAATGCTTGCTGTGCGCCGCCGCACGCCTCGACGATCTGTTTCAAGCCCTCACCCTTCTTGGCCAATATTTCGTATTGGCCGCGGGCCTCGGCTTCCAGTTTGGCGTAAATGGCCGCCGCCTCGCCTTGTGCTTCCAGCCGACGCTTCTCCGATTCGGCTTCGGCATCGACGACGATCCGCGCCTTCTGAGCCTTGGCCGGCGCTTCGAACTTGGCCCGTTGCTCCGCCTCGATCCGCTCCGCCTCGGCCAGCGCCGCTTTCGCCATCGCCCGGTTTTGCACTTCAATAACCGCAGCTTCGGCTTCCCGCTTGCGGCCTTCACCGCGCTCGTATGCTTCGGCTTTTTGCTCCAGCAGTGTCGCCTGCGACTGAGCTACCTTCGCATCGGCCAGGTTCTCGCCCGCCACTGCCTCGGCGTTCGCATCGGCGATCGCAATACGCTTCGCTTGTTCCGCTTGCTTTACAGACACATCGCGCTGAAACGCCGCAGTCTGTTCGCCAACCGTTTGTTCCTTTTCCAACTCGGCCACGCGAACCGCTTGCTCTCGACTCGCCGCGCGCGTCCCGATCTCGCGCTCCTTCGTGGCGTTCGCGACTTGAACGACTTTATCCCGTTCCGCACCCGCGACGCGAATCTCGCCCTGCTTCACCTCATCGGCCACATCGGCCCGTGCCTGCTGAATCGCCTGCGACGCCGCCTTCTGACCAATCGCATCGATGTAACCGCTCTCGTCCTGAATGTCTGTAATGTTGACGTTGATCAGCACTAGGCCGATCTTCTTCAACTCTGGCTCCACCGAACCTTGAATGTGTTCGAGAAACGTTTCGCGGTCGCGGTTGATGTCCTCGATCTTCATCGAAGCAATCACCTGCCGAAGCTGACCGAAGATGATTTCCTCGGCCTGCTTGCGAATATCCATCACGTTCAGATCGAGCAACCGAATCGCCGCGTTGGTCATCACATCCGGCTGCGTCCCAATGGCGACTGTGAACACGCTTGGCACGTTGACCCGAATATTCTCCATCGACAGCGCGCCGCGCAGCGGTATTTCAATCTGAACTGGCTCCAAACTCAGGTAACTGTAGTCCTGAATTAGTGGCCAAACGAACGCCGCGCCGCCATGAATCGTCTTGGCCGCCTGCCCCTTCGCCGTCTTGCCGAAAATCACCAAAACCTGGTTGCTTGAGCACCGCTTGTAGTTGGCTTTCAGCAAAATCACCGTGGTGAAAAACACCATCGCGACCAGACCAGCCAAAATCGCTAGCCAAACCAGCGTTTCCATCGACATTACCGCTGCAAACAAAGTCATGTTAACCTCCCCTCGTAGCACAGACTTCAGTCCGTGCAGCCATTCTTTTGCCAAGTCTATGTTCGGTGCTTCGTACTATTTGTTGTTTTTATGTCTGTCCGACGAACTAAAGCCCGCCCCACGTCCATCCCTAAGACGGAACTACTTCCCGCTGTTGAGCTGCCTTCGCGACCCGCCGCACATACACCGTATCGCTCCCCGCCACGTCTACTACTTCCACTGACTCGCCGCTCTGCAATGCTTCGTCCTCATCGGTGAGCGCCTGATATTCGACAATTCGATTCTGCAACGACATCTGTACCTTTCCCGCTCCCATCCGAGCCGCTGGAATGCGTAGATAAACGGTCGCCTCGCGTCCCAGGGCATTACCGATTCTCTCGTTACCAGACGAGTTCAAACTTGCCACCGCTTGCATCAACCAATACATCCCATACATCGCCCCCACGCCTACGATCACCGCCAGGATGAACGACGTGGACGGCTCATAGCCTGCACTCAAAGCCGCCCTACCGCTGACGCCAAAAAACGCGATCGCCGCCACCAGCGTGCGAAACGAAATCACGCTGAAAATGTGCGAGCTATTCGCGTGTTCGTGAGCGTCCGAGTGCGCGTCGCCCGCATGGTCGCCCTGCACGCTGTCGCTCCACTGCGAGTCCACCTGCATATCGCCATCCAACTGATGGCCCACGTCGCCACTTTCATGGCTCAAGCCCAGCAAGGTCAGCGCGAACTGACACACCAGCACCGTGCCACCCACCACCGCCGCAATCAGAAATAGCGTGCCCATATCGATAGGCTCCCTGAATCACTCGTCCCGCCGAAAAGACTGTACCTGTATTGTATTTGAGCGCAATTCGCCCAGCGAGCAGCAATCTTGCCACAAATCCAGTGCAATACCCATACAGGGTACAGGGTGCCTGGGGGCGAGCGCAGCGAGCCCCCAGCAGCCCCGCCACGGGCTTAGTAGAATGACCCGAATGCCCCCTGCCAAACGCATCCATCGCCGCAACTACAACATCCCCGGCCAAGCCCACGTACTCACCTTCTCCTGCTACCACCGCTACAAATTCCTGGCCGCAGAACGTACCTGCCAGTGGCTTGCCGACGCCATCCACACCGCCCGTCTCGACTTAGAATTTTCACTTTGGGCATACGTGTTCATGCCCGAACACGTTCATCTGGTCGTCTTTCCAAAACGCCCGCAGTACGACATCGCCAACATCCGACACGCAATCAAGCAGCCCGTCGGCGAAAAAGCAGTGCGATTTTTGACGAAAGAGTTGCCTGATTGGCTATAGCGAATCACCAGAACACGTGGCCAGAAAACCGAACGACTATTCTGGCAATCAGGTGGCGGCTACGACCGCAATATCGACGAGCCGAAAACCTTGTCGGTAGAAATGGAATACATTCACATGAACCCGGTCCGGCGCGGACTCGTTCAATGTGCAAAAGATTGGAAGTGGTCGAGTGCTGGTTGGTATTTGGGCGAGTCGATTTCGCCATTGGTACCCGATCCGGTTCCACCGGAATGGGTTGCGTGAACGTATGCTGCTGGGGGCTCGCTGGCACTCGCCCCCAGCCACCCAAACTCACTCGTCTTCCGGCTGCCCCACATCAACCTGCGACCAGTCGATATGGTCGTTCTCTTCGTGAATTTCAGCGAGCGCTTCCTGAGCACGAGCCAGATCGTGCTCCGCGACTAGGATCTCGACCCACCCCGGTGCTTCCGCCCGAAAGTTCGTCGTGAACGTCCCCGACATCGTCGCCTTGATCCCCCGGCCCTCAAGACCAGCTACGATCACGCCCCCTTCCATCTCGGTACGAACCGACGTCACGCGAGCCAAGTTTTCATTATTGTCTGTCATATCGACCCATTATAGCAGCCAAACTTCGCCCACCGTACCCCGCGAGGCAGACATTCCTGCCTGCCATCGAGAAGTTCCCACTACGTTCACTCCATCGCTTGCGGCTTAGGGCGATTAATCCACCCCGCTCGAAGCACGAAACTGGCAGACAAGAATGTCTGCCCCACGCGTGCCTACGCAAACAACTCCTCAATCACCTTCCCGCCACCGGCAATCTTCATCGGCCGCCCGTTCTTGGCCGTAAACTCTTTATTCAACGAAATCCCGAGCGCGTGGCACACCGACGCCATTAAGTCCTCCGACGAGTGCGACTCCCCTTCCACGCTCGTGCCGTCCGCGTTGGTCGTTCCAATCGCCCGGCCACCCTTCACTGCCGCCCCGCCCAGCACGACGCTCCACGCCCGGGCAAAATGATCGCGTCCTGCCGTACCATTGATCCGCGGCGTTCGGCCGAACTCGCCCATGCACATCACCAGCGTGCTTTCGAGCAACCCCCGCTGCTGCAAATCTTCAAGCAGCGCCGCAAACGCCTTGTCGAGCTCTGGCAGCTTTCTCTCGAGCGACGTGAAGTTATTCTGATGCAAATCCCAACCGCCCGAGTTCACCTCGACAAACGGCACGCCAACCTCCACCAACCGCCGCGCCATAAGGCACCCGCGGCCAAAGTTGTTGTCGCCGTACTTCTCCAGCATATCGCTCGGCTCGCTGCGCACTTGAAACGCTTTCATCTGCTCACTGGTCAATAGCTCGTGTGTCTTCCCCAGAATCTTGGCATGCTCCTCGGCGGCCGAGCCTCGCTTCTCGCTGATGAATCGAGCCTCTAACGCTCCCAACAGTTTCATCCGATCGCGCATCCGCGCTTCCGGTACACCCATCTCCGAGTCCTTGATTCGCCCATTGGCATCCACCTGAAACGGCGCATAGGTCATTCCCAAAAAACCCGGTCCCTCGCTCGCTCCGCCAATGCTCACGAAAGGTGGAATCTCCAACTCCTTCGTCATCTTCTCCATCTCGTGCGCAATCACCGCCCCGTAGCTCGGGTGCTCCACGTTCGGATTCGGCACATAGGCCGTGTGCATGTAATACCGGCCGCGATTGTGATCCGCCTCGCGCGTGCTCATCGACCGCACGATCGCCAGGTTCTTCCCTTGCTTCGCAAGCGACGGCATCAACTCGCAGATCTGAAAATCGCCGGTGGTCGAGATCGGCTTGAACTGCCCCGACGTGGGCGCGCCTGGCTTCATATCCCACATATCGATCGACGGCGGCCCACCTCCGAGCCACAACAAAATCGCCGACTTATGGTTCTTGCTCAACTCCTTCGCATTGGCCCGCAATGTACGCGTCAAAGCAAACGATGGGGCCACCAGCGCCGCCGCTCCCGCCATATGCCGCATAAAATGCCGCCGCGACATGCCAAACGGCGTTTGAAAACAATCGCAGTCCATAAATTCGCTCCGCTCTGGCTATCGGCTGTCAGCTATCGGCTCTCAGCCAAGCCCTCTTCATTCTGGCTGACAGCCGATAGCCGACAGCCCTCTCAGTGAATTAGTATGAATTCGTTCGTATTCAACAGCGCCCACCAAATATCCTGCAGCGCGGGCGCCACCTTCCCTTTGTGCGCCATGATCAACATTTCATTGCTGATCCCTAGCTCCTTTTTCGTCGGCACGCGTGACAGCGCGGCCAGGTACAAGTAACGAATCTTCCGCGCGTTATCCATCTTCTTATCGCCGGCCACCTTCGCCAGCATGCTCCCCGGCTGGTTGCCCGTGGCCCGGCGAATCAGCTCGCCATTCATTAGCGTTAGCGCTTGCGGAATTGAGCCGTTGAACGTCGTCGACTCGTCGTTCTCGTCGGTCCCAAACGCCTGGGAGAATTGACGCGTCCAGCGGTCTCGCATTTCGTCGGCCTTCTCCTCGTCAACTGTGTTGTCGGCCCGCGTCGCCGTGATCAGCGATTCGTACAATTGCTCGGCTTCCATCTGCCGCAGGTAGAACCGGCTGAACATCGGCCTGGCCCCCAGCGACGGATCATCGTCCTGGTTTCGCCCCGTCATCTGGCTGCTCAGGCTGTAAGCCTCCGACAGCGCAATCCACCGCATCAGCTTCTTCATGTCAAAGCCCGAGTCGCGAAACGACTTGCCCAACTGATTGAGCAACTCCGGATTCGATGGCGGATTGTGCGGCCCGATGTCATCGATCGGTTTCGTGAACCCATAGCCCAAAAAATGAGCCCACATCCGGTTCACCATCGCCCGATCAAACTCGCGCGACGCCAGCACCAGCTTCGCCAGCTCCTCGCGCCGGTTGATGTCTTTCAAATCGCCACGGTCGCCGAAATCCTCTCCTTTAGTCGCATACAAAGTTGCCAGCGACGTTCCATCCACAAATACCGGATACGCCACTTTCAGCTTGCCGTTGCGCAACTCGTAGTAAATCTCCGCCTTGTCTGAGTTGCCACCCTCGCCTCGAAAGTTTTGATTAACCACCCGGGCCACTTGCCGCCGCTGGTCCCCCTCGCTGTCGTCGACTCGCTCGATCCGCGTCTGCCGGAAGAACGCGTTCATCTCCCAGAACTGGTTCTGCTTGTACTCGTTGAACGGATGGTTGTGACACTGCGTGCACTGCACCGCCATTCCCAGGAAAATCTGCGACGTTTTCGCCGTCGCCTGCACGCCGTTTTCCGCCATCTTGTCGGCCAGAAAATTCGCGGCCCCGTTGAAATCCGCATCGGTCGGCCGGCAACTTCCCGCCGCCGTGATCAGCTCCTTGGCCATCTGGTCGTAGGGTCGGTTGTATTTGAGCGTCTCGGTAAGATACCTCATCATGCCGTCGCGATTCACGAGCGATTGCCGCTCGTTGCCGCCCGTTCGGCCGATGAGAATGTTCGCCCAGATCGTCGACCAGTTGCGCGTGTACTCTTCGTCATATTCGTCGCCCAATAGCGCGTTGACTAATCGCTCACGCTTATCGCTTTTATGGTCGCCAAGATAAGCGTTCAATTCCTCGACCGTCGGAATTCGCCCGATGATATCGAGGTACACGCGCCGACACCACTCACCATCCGTCGCTTGCTTCGACGGCGCAAGGTTGTGATCGCTCCACCCCTTCTGAATCGAAGCGTTGATGAGCGCGATCTCCGGCGAACCGTAATCATTTACTTTCCGCCACACGCGCGGCAACGGCGCCGAGGGCACAGAACTAACCGCCACCGAGCGAGCGGCGGGGCTTGCCCCCGTTGTCTTCTGCCCCTCCTCACCAACCACCATCGCCGACGCGACACCAACCACTAACAACCAACTCAGTAGCTGAATTCGCAAGAATTCGGAATGAGAAATTAGCCGTAGCTGAATTCGCCAGAATTCAGACCAATCCAGTGCCACCGCATCATTACCACGCCGCGAATTCATACGCCGGCCAAGCATCCTTGATCCCCTTCAGAAAAGCCGTGACCAAATTCCAAACCTCTCGGCCACTCAAATAAGTCTCCTCATATTCTAACCCCGACCCCACCAACAAGTCGTAGCTGAATTCGCAAGAATTTCGGTCGCCGCCCTCACTCTCCACCTACCAACATTTAGCCGCCGGGTTGACACCCGGCGCTCCCCCGCGTGCGACTCCCAATCTAGCTCGCGCCCCCCAGAACCTTCCCAGCTTACCAAAACAATTTCGAAAAATTTTTCAGGTCGCCCCAACAGAAGCTCTCCCACCCTCTCGCCGCGACCAAATTGCTGTATCGAGATAATACAAATGTATTATTTTGCAACACTCAAAAAAGAAGGGCGGATCTGAATGCCAGTGTTCGGCTGACATCCAGATCCGCCCGAGACGTGCGGAAAACACCTTAGTTGCGAGCTTCTGTGGGAGGTGGGCAGATCTCGCTAACTTCTGTTCTGATAGGTGGTTCCGTTACGTGCTGTTGTGCCTCATCACCTTACCGGCCCCTCTCGTCTGTTCCGGCCCCTTAGCACTCTTCTCTGGAAATGCTTCGCTGCCCAAAAGGTCCTTCAGGTGACGCCTTATATAGGAGCAACCCCCGTGCCAAAATGAGACGCTACGCCTTTGAACCAGGGGTGCCCAGGAATTCGCTGAATAAAAGTCAGCCGGCGGGCGCTAGCCCCGGTTCTTGAGCACAACATCTTAAACATCCGTGTCGTCGCATCTAGGCTGGCGCAAACGTATACTTGCAGACGAGGACCAATACGGGAATTAGCCATGGATACTCATCTAGCGATTCGGCTTACTGAGCATACATTCGAGTTGCTTTCCCAGCAGGCGGCAACCGTCGGGAAAACCCCTGCCGAACTCGCCGCTACCGCAGTTGAAGAGGCGTTCTCAACGGAACTGACAAGGCCTGCTGATCCTGCTGCTGCCCGTGCGGCTTTTGAAAAGTGCTTCGGCTCCGTCGATGCGGGGTGCCCCATCGGCATCGAGAACTCGGCGATCGACGCCGACATCGCTCGTGCCTACGGAACCGTTAGCGGATCGCATTAGTGCTACTCGACACCTCGGGCCTGTTGGCACTACTCGATGTGCGTGAGCCGCGACATCATCAGGCACGAGACGAATATGCGCGCCGCACGCGCCGCTTTACCCACGGCTTCGTTCTTGCCGAGTTGATCGCACTTGCCAATGCGCGAGGCCTTCCTTCAGAGCCAATCGTTCAATTTTTGATGAGTCTCCTTGTCAATCCAGATATCATCACGATTTGGCCTGACGAGTCGCTTACCAGTCGCGCTCTAGCCCTGTTGCAAGCGCGCCGGGGGCGTGGCTATTCATTGTGTGACGCAGTCAGTTTCATCATCATGCGTGACCAAAACTTAGTTACTGCTCTATCGACCGATCAGCATTTTGCAGAAGAAGGTTTTCAAACAATGTTGAGTTAGACTCGAGCCGTTAGGTTATAAGTTGACGTTAAGAAAACGCAACGCCATTGCTGCCTCGTTAGTCGTTCTCTCCGGTGTAATGTTTCTCGCGTCTGCCGGAACCATTCGCGTCACCCACCGAAGCATCGCCACTCGTCAGTTGGATTGGCGGAATTAGTTTCTTCGGATAGTGGATTCCAGGCCTCGTCGGATTGCTCTGGACGGTCTTCGACCACCGGAAGAGAATGCACGAGGACCGATCTGCCAAGACTTAAGAGCAGACTGCCCATGCTGCAAGGTCCTGGAGTAGCAATGCTCACGAAAAGCCAGCTTCTCGCGATTCTTATCCTACCGTTCACCTTCGGTTTGGTGAATTTGGTCTATCCCCAACTGTCGGTTACGGTCTGCAACGCATTCGTGCAATTGTTACCTGCGCCGTTGAGGCGCATGTACTGGCATACCCACCTGCGGGTGCGAATAGTGGGAGCGTTGTTCATTATCCTTAGCATTTTTATGATGACAAAAGTGATACGGGGATAAGGCCTCGCAAGCATACTCATGTGTGCCGTCGCATCACTCTGCGTGGCTTTGGATTCATAGGACTCGAAACTTACGGAGCTCTCACGATTCCGGCAACTCACACAATTCAACTGCCCCACCGCACATTACCACCGGATGCCGTCTAAGCAGCTCGGCCAACCGCCCTTCATCATCGCTATCGAATCGCATGTAACCCACAACATGCTCAGTCGATCCCATGGCGCGAGCATCGCCAACGATCGTTCGCTTCCCGATCGCGCTACCCCCGCGGAACAGGCCGCTCTCTTGCGCGGCGACGAAGAAAGCCTCCCATTCTTCAGCGGCAGGCTCACTCGTGACATTGCTGTGGATCAGAACGATGTATTGGCACATGGCGGCAAGAGCTCCCTCATCGTTCACAGGCAGCAATAAGGAACGGCCCAATAATAATTTCCCGATTTTCAGAATAACCACGGAGACACGGAGGGCACGGAGAATTCGAGTTGGGAGTGTGGAATGGGGAGTGGGGAATGAAAACTCCCCACTCCCCATTCCACACTCCCAATTTGCTTCCACCGTGTCCTCCGTGCCTCCGTGGTGAATCCTATCTGCCGAAGTTGTTTTTGAGTCATCCCTGAAACCGGGAAATATACCCCAGGTGAAAACCGGTTTGGCCAAAAACCGCAAAAAAATATTATTCCGGGCCCCTACATATGGTTTTCCCCCACCGTTTTGCTATATTTTGCGCATTGTATGGGGGGGTGAAAGTTTTTTACATAAATTCTCGTCACACTCTCTTCTCTATTTCGCCTTTATAAGTGGAGCCACACACTTTGTCCCAATGGGAGCAGCTTGATTGGCCTGGTCTCCTCGCCGCGGCTCGTTTGGGGGCCGTCGAGGCAGTTGATCAGATATTCCAGCGACTGGGTAGCTACGGCTGCCTGGTGGCCGGGGGTAAGTTGCCGCCCGAACTGGTTTCGAAGGTGGGAGCATCCGACATCGCGCAAAAAAGTTTGCTCGAAGCGTTTGCAGGTTTTCAGTCGTTCAGCGGGAGTTCCGAGACGGAGATTCGCGCGTGGTTTAGCTCGATCGTTCATTTCAATGTCATTGACGCAACCAGACATTTTCGCGATGCCGAGTGCCGAAGCTGCAACCGTGAGTTGCCGCTTCCCGACGAGGGCGCAGCGCCCCACTTGGCCGCGAACTGCCAACCACCCAGCGCGGCCTTGCGCCGCCAAGAGACAGACTTGGCCCTCTACCGCGCCGTGGCCCGGCTTACAGATAAACAACGACGAGTCATCGAGCTGCACTTCCGCGACGGACTGGATTACCACGCGACTGCTGCCGCCATGGGCATGTCCGAAGTTGCCGCTCGTAAATTGGGTTCTCGGGCGATCGAAACACTGCGCAAGTTCCTGGCTACGGATGATGAATCACGAAGGAAATCACT
>CAZGMU010000007.1:0-2422 GCA_964526975.1 uncultured Planctomycetaceae bacterium | reverse complement strand
CACTCGATTGACCAGTCCGACGGGGCTCCTCTCTCGCTCCCCTCCTCGGAAGAAGTCGTCCAGCGGTTGGAGCGACTGTGGAGTCCGCCAGCTTCCTCTTCGCTCACCGTTTCGGGTTCTCATGTCCGGGGACTCAAATTCGCCCGTTACGAATTGCAACAGATTCGCGGTCAGGGCGCTTTCGGCGTCGTTTACCAGGCAATCGACACGTCGCTCAATCGCCAGGTCGCCTTGAAAATTCCCCGCGAGCAGGCGCTGCTTGACCAAGATAAGCGAGCTCGCTTCGAGGCCGAAGCCGCGGCCGCCGCTCTGCTGGATCACCCCGGCATCGTCACGGTCTACGAGGCCGAACTGGCCAGTCCCACGCCCTACATCGCCACGGCCTTCTGCCCTGGCCCAGACCTCGGCGAATGGCTGCAACAGAGAAGGGCCAGCGTCTCGTGGAGCGACGCCGCCGCTTTCGTCGCCCAACTCGCCGACGCCGTTCAATACGCCCACGATCGCGGCGTCTACCATCGAGACATCAAGCCGAGCAACGTCCTCTTGATGCCGAGGGACAACGAACAAGCCAACTTTCTCGCACTCAACGATTACCAACCAAAGCTCGCCGACTTCGGCTTGGCCAAATCGGCCCAACTCACCGCCGCCGAAACCCGCTCCAGCCTCCTCCTGGGCACGCCCCTCTACATGGCGCCCGAGCAGCTCGAATCTGGCGCGTTGGCGTCACCCGCGATTGCGGATGTCTATTCGCTCGGCTGCATCCTCTACGAACTAATCACCGGCCAGCCGCCTATCCAAGGCGATTCGTACGCGGAAATGCTGGACCGCCTCCGCGACCAGCAGCCGCTGCCGCTTCGCCGTCTGCGGCCCGAGGTTCCCCGCGACTTGGAAACGGTGTGCGCCAAATGCCTGGAGAAAAACCCCGCTGCCCGCTACCAATCCGCCGCCGACCTGGCCGCCGACTTGCGAGCCTGCGTCGAAGGAACCCGCATCCACGCCCGCAGTTCCAGCCTGCTGACTCGGATCAAATACTGGTGTACGCGCCCCCAGCGCATCCGTGATGCCGGCTGGTACACCTTCTGCGTTCAAATCTTGCTGATGATTTGGGTGGGAATCGCGCTCGTGGTCGGCTGCTATCTATTGAGCGTTCCCACCAACGAAATGCTGTCCATGGTCGTAGAAAGCGTGATCCTGTTCACGCTGGTCAACGGGCCAATGGCCGTGGCTGGCTGGTACACCATTCGCCAGCGCCCGTGGGCCATCTATGCAGGTCTTTTCCTGTCGATCTTCAACGTGGTCGTGCCGCTCGTTTTCATGGCGTTATCGATCAAGCCTTTTTTCGAAGGCTTGTACGCACGAGTCGATTCGCGGAGCTACCACGCCTTCGCGATTTGCTCGCTCATATTCTTCGCCGAGACGGGGCAGATCGTGCTGTATACCGTGGCGATCGTGGCTTGGCGGAAACTCGCCGCGCGACGAATCACTCCTTTCAACAGATAACCTTTAACCGCCTTATTTACTATTTACTTCCTTGGAAAAGCACCAAAGCCATGGCCACTAAACTCGCTTCTCGCTTCCTTGCCGCTCTCGCCTGCGTCGTTCTCGCTCTGCTCAATGGAAGTGCGATCGCGGCGATTACGATTCAATCGGTCGATATCGTGGCGAATACAAAGGAATACGGGTCTGGTAACGATCAACACTTTTCGGGCATTAACATTCCAATTCCAACTGCCACATCGTTGAGCAGTTATTGGGGTGGACAACAATCACTCAATACGATTGACTTTTCCACAAATAGTGGGCAAACAATTTTGTCCATCACCATCGATAGCCAAGTGCGAAATACCAGCACTTATGGATTTGTTGGTACATTCGCGGGTGCCGGAAAATTCAACTACGTAGGTAATGGTTCATCTGAGCAAGGAGATGCGCTTAGGTTTAGCACGAACGTCAATACGCCATATGAATTATCCGGCATTTACAGTTTAACGAGCGGAAGCAGCTACGGTGCAAGACTAACCGCGCAACTCTACGACGTGACGGCCAACCAAGTGCTCTTCTACAATAATCAAATTTCAAATAGCACTCCCAACGAAATCCTCAAGTTGGGAGAAACAGGTGGTGACAACCTAAATGAGCTTAGTGGCAACCTCACGGGCATGCTTCAAGCTGGCCACGTCTACGAATGGGCCTTTGGTGCTAGCTCGTCAAATGAAGAAAGACCCGCATACAGTACCGCCACTGGAAACTTCAAGCTGGTCCTTGGCGAAGTAACCCAGGCCGCTGTCCCCGAAGCGGCCAGCGCGGTCATCTGGTTGGCCGTGGGCCTGACCGCCACCAACCTCGGCAACCGCCGTCGCGAAAGGAATTGAGCTACCGACCCCCATCGTTGTGAGTTAGTCCGCCGGTTATTTAGCCCCCG
>CAZGMU010000006.1:1210-32431 GCA_964526975.1 uncultured Planctomycetaceae bacterium | reverse complement strand
CACAGAGAAGACAGAAATAGAGGCAGAAGAACACGAATCGCCACGAATCTACGCATGAGGTAAAAGATAGTCTCCTTCTTTGATTACTGATATTAGCGGGGATCAGTGAAGATTAGTGGTCCTATCCTCCTTAATGCGGCTAACAATTGAACCGCCAAGTCGCAAAGTACGCAGGATGACAGAAATCAGCCGTGAATTGCTTGGTGTTCTTGGCGGTTTCATTCATTTTGTTAGATGCTCTTCACTTTCTTCTCCGTGCCCTCCGTGTCTCCGTGGTTATTCCGGAAATGGGGAAGTTATGATTGAGTCGTTCCTTAGCTATGCGTTTCGGACTCGTTTCCGAGCGTCATTCCCGCGCAGGCGGGAACCTAGCCTCAGGCACAAAACAATCTGGATTCCCGCCTACGCGGGAATGACAATAAGAGCGATCATTCGTGTTCCCTAGTTCTAGCTTCCAATAATATACGTTTCGAACAATGGCACCTTCGCTACGCAGGTATCAATAGTCAGACGCTGCAATAACCACAGAGCTACAAATTTTTACTTTCCAAATCTTGTCGATCGATCGCCTGCCGCCTTCTTCGCCCGATTCGCATACGTCCGGCCAATCTGCTCGACGATCGCGCGGCGCACTTCCAGCGGCTTGATCTCGCCGTCGCTCCGAAACACCACCTTGCCGCCCGGCGCAATCAAAACCGTATGCGGCAACACGCCCCGCCATTCTGGATCGAGCAAATCGGCCAATCGATCCGCGCTTGGAATCGCCGAG
Source organism: uncultured Planctomycetaceae bacterium (assembly GCA_964526975.1). Taxonomy (GTDB): domain Bacteria; phylum Planctomycetota; class Planctomycetia; order Pirellulales; family Lacipirellulaceae; genus JABDGM01. The sequence goes on along the minus strand of CAZGMU010000006.1, from coordinate 31,662 downwards.
ATGAAATTCACGAGCGCCACATGGCGATCTTCGAGAATCTTTTTCGCTGTCTCGGCTTGCTCCGGATCATCAAGCGTAATCGTGATGACACGCACATTCCGCTGCCGATACATGCGATTGATCGTTACGAACTCGGGCAGTTCCTCAATACACGGCGAACAATACGTCGCCCAGACATTCACAAGCAGCCATTGGTCCGAGTCATTCTTGACCAACTCGGCCAGCGTGGCCTCGTCGAGCGGCCGGAGCGTGACCGGCTCCTTGTTCCACTTCTCGATCGAAGCCGCGGCATCGGCCCGTTTCTCTGCCCACTTGGTGGAGCAACCGAAGTTGCGAGTCTTCTCCACGGGCACGGCCTTGCCTGCCAATAACGCATCGATAGCGTTCCGCGCGTCGTGGCTGGTCACTGTCTTTACATCCGAGTCGTCAATCCGGCCCACGTAACGCAGCTTCCGCTCGCTGTCGAACAAATACACCTGCGGCGTCGCCAGCACGCCATACGCGAGCGCGGTTTTCTGCGTCTCGCCGTCGTAGAGGTATGGAAACTTGAAGCTCTGCTCTTTCGCGCGCAGCTTCATATCGTCGAACGAGTCGCCCACGTCGGTGTAGCCCAGCTCGTCCAGCCGCAGGGCGCGGTCGTCGTTCGGCGAGATTGCAACTAGCGCGACGCCTTTCTCCTTGTAGTCGGCGTCTAGCTGCTTGATCCGCTCTTCGTATGCTTGTGCCGTAGGACAATGATTGCACGTAAAGACCACCAGCAGCAGCTTGGCATCGGCAAAGTCTTTCAGCGAGTAGCGTTTGCCATCAACCCCAGGCAGGTCGAAGTCGGGCGCTTTGTCGCCAATGCGTAGCTCGGTAAACCCCTTCGGCGCCGCCTGGATAGGCTGAGCAAAGGCGAACGTCAAAACGCTAGAGAAAACAACAAGTCCACCCATCCACCGACGCATGATCAGGTCTCCCGCACTTCGGAATTAACCACCGTAGCGAATACCACAACCAAACTGGCGCGTCTCGGTCGTTTCCGGCGCCTTGCCGGCGAGCACGGCCTTAATGGCATCGCTCAGGTAATGCTTCGACACCTTCTCGGGATTCTGGCTGTCGTCGATCGCGCCCATGTAGGCGATCTTCCGGTCTTTATCCAACAAGAACACATGCGGCGTCACCGCGGCTCCGTACGCCTGGCCCGTTTTCTGGTCGCCGTCGTGCAAATACGGGAAATTGAATTTCTTGCTTTCCGCCCGGGCCTTCAGCTCGGGCAACTTATCGGTGTCTTCAGGGTTGGAACAAATCGCGACGACTTGCACGCCCTGCTTCTTGAACTCTTTCTGCAACGCCACCAGCCGATCTTCATAGGCGACCGCGACCGGGCAATGGTTGCAAGTGAAAACCAGGACGACTGCCTTGGCGTCTTTATATTCACGCAGGTCGTGCTGCTTGTCGTCGATACCGGGAAGCTCCGCAAAATCGGGGGCCTTCTCGCCGACGCTGAGAACCTTGTTGAATTTGCTTTCCTTGGCCTGAGCGAGCGCCGTCGCAAAAACAGCCGCTCCACTCAACAGCACGAGGGCAATGATTTTTCCACTACGCATTTCTCTTCTCCCGTGGTGCAAGCAAAAACAGAACATTCGCCGTGGACCGACTCAACACTCAATAGCAATCTTCGGTTTTCAGAATAACCACAGAGACACAGAGGGCACGGAGAAGAGATTTAGGAACACTAATCTTCACTAATCCCCGCTAATCTCAACTATCGAACAAGAGGCGAACTCGATCTCCTTCTTAATTCTGATTGATTAGCGTAGATCAGCGGCGATTAGTGTTCTTCTGCCTGTCCTCCTCTTCTCCGTGTGCTCTGTGCCTCTGTGGTGAATCCTAATTGCCGAAACATTTTAAAGAGCCATTCCGACCGCGTCCGAATTCTGGGGAATTCAGCTACTCCTAGTTTCTCCTCTTCTGATATTCGCGGCTGGCCTCCTCAAGAATCCGCCGCTCGCGGCGCGTCAAACTATCGCGGCCCTGCTCCTGGATCTTCTTGAGGATTTCATCCACCGCCTGCTCGGTATCCTCGGCCGACTCGGGATCATGCACGCGCAGCTTGGGCTTCGCCTTCAACTGGCTAAGCAGCGAAGCGTTTGGCAAGAATCGCTCCAGCCGCATGCCCGTTTGGAAATACAGTAGCGCAAACAGCGCGCCGCCCAGGTGGGCCGTAAACGCCACATTGGCGCCGCCCTGCCCCCCCTGGCCCATGGCTCCCATTAAGTCGAAACCGACGAAGATGATCGCCGCGACCCATGCCGGAATCGGCAACACACCATAAATGTAAATCAACTGGTGAGGGAAATTCAGGCAGAACAAAATCAGCACCGCCGAGATTCCTCCCGAGGCCCCCAGCATCGAGATCGACGTCCATTCGCGTTGTGCGATGAACTCGCCCACCACCCAGATCACTCCCGCCACGACCACGCCTGCCAGGAAGAACGTGAAGTACTCACGCTTGCCATAGCGATACTCGACCGATCGCCCAAAGAGCCACAGCCCGAGCATGTTGAACAAGATATGCTGGAAATGCCACACATCGTGCAAGAAGCCGTACGTTACCAGCTCGAAAAGCAACCACGGCCGCTTGACGACATCAGCATGCAAAGAAAATAGCTCGGTGAACCAGCCTGAGTCCGGCCGCTCGCCGCGAGTCACTAGCTGAATCGCGTAGACGATAAACATCACGATCACGAGATTCGTCGTGAGCGTGCGCGGGCCTCCCAGGTCGAAGCCCGGTCGGCGGTTGTAGTAGTCGTCTCGTTGATAATCGCGATCGTAGATTCCCATGACGACGTAATTGTATGCCAGACAGGCAACCAAGTGCCACAGGCCCCGTGGGGCAGACATTCTTGTCTGCCAAATTCCGCAAGCAAGCTCAACCTCCATAGTTGAATTCGCAAGAATTCGGACGTGTTGCTGGATGGCCGAATTCTGGCGAATTCAGCGACAAAAGAAAGCAGCGCTCAACTGCTTCTATACGAGAGAAGCAGTGCCTTACTTCACGCTGCCCAGCACCAACGGCGCAGCGCTCTTCACCGGCGTCGCGGCGCCGCCAGCCGGCGCCACCCTCGGCAACTCGCGGGCAGCTAGCTCGGCCGCCAACTGCTCGTTGCGCTTCAAAAGATCGGCCGTCAACTCACGCGCCCGGGCCAGCAGCTTCTGCACATCGGCCAGGTGCTTCTCGATCGCCGCCTTTTCCTTTTCCACGCCAGCCAGATCGGCCTGCAACTTGGTCCGCTCGTTTTCGCGGAACGCTTGAATTCTTTTCGCCTCTTCCTGGGCTGCCACAAGCCGGGCGATGTCCTTCTGCACGGCATCGATCTCGGTCAACAAAGCAATCCGCCGGCGAGCCATCACGGCAAACTCGGCCGCATAGTCCCGCAACCGGCGCTGGTAAACCTTCTTGGCCGCCTTGCTCAAATCGCTCGGCGGCAGCGGCTTGCCCGTTTCGTCGAAACCGATGACCCGCACTGGATCATCGTCCGCGGTTGCGGGCTTGTTGTCACGAAGATATTCCGCGAGCGATTTCTTCGGCAACAACTGTTGCAATTCCTGCTCGGTCTTCCCGGCAAAGATCTCATGCCGATCGAGCGGCATCGTCTCGTAAATCGACCACGGACCACGACTCGCGGCCAACCGGCGTCGCTCGAATTCGTCCATCGCCAGCACCGGCGTAAGCGTCGCTTGCTGCGGGGCCGCCGTCGTCACGGTGAACTCGCCCAAAAACTGCGGGCCGCGCGGCACACCCTTCGCATCCGGAGGCTGTGGAGCGCCTTCCTCGAACACGAATACCACTGTGTCTTTCTTGATGCCCGAGGGCGTCGGCGCTGGAATCGCAACATTCACCATGCCCGTCTGGGCATTTGGCGCCGCGGCCGGCTTCGCATTGCGCCACACGCGGCCGCGAAGCCGCGTGGCGATCAGCAGCTTGTGATCGAGGTTGGCAATGCTATCGAGCTTTTCGTTGCCTTCGCTATCCTTCGCAGTCTTCACCGGCGGGTCCATCGCGGTTAATTGACCGACGATCGCACCGCTCTCCGTTCCTTCGCGCAGCGCCACGTTTTGGGCCTCGACGATATCGAGTTGCTTTTGATCCTTATTGATCTGCGCACGAAGCACTGCGTTGACTCGCACCACTTCCGATGAGAGCAAAAAGAAGCCCAGCGTGGCCAAGAACAATAGCTCGACGACAACCACATGGCCCCAATGCCACGTGCGCGCGCTGAAAAACGCGATCACAAACGACGCCAGCGCCAAACCAATAAGAACGTATAGAATCATGCCGCGTGGCCGGAGCGGGCCCGGGAAGAGGCGGGAAACTGCTGAAATAGCTCAGTTTTTATAGTAAATAGGGGCCCGGGATGGGTCAAGCAAACTCCACACTCGCTGCCGATTAACCCGATTCCCCGGCCGAAATCGGCCCATTTCCGTCCCACGCGACACTCCAGCCGTCATAACCGGCCATTCTTTCGTGGAACGGACTCCAGTCCGTCAGTTCCTTCCCTCGGATCTCTCACAACAATCACAGACTAACTCTATGCCGTTAACCTTATCTAAGGAACTCTACAAGGCACCCTCGCCCCAGCCTTCTCCCAACCAAGGGGAAGTCTCACGCAAAGGCGCGAAGGCGCAAAGTAAAGAATGAATTGAACCACCAAGGGGCACGAGGGGCACAAAGTGCCTTTGAAGTGGCTGCAACACCTTCTGCCTATTCCTTTTCTTTCTTCGTGATCTTGGTGTACTTAATGGTAAATGAATTCGTATTCTTTGCGCCTTCGCGCCTTTGCGTGAGATCTTTTAGGACTTACGTAATTGCGTGTTGCCCATCAGTAGCTCCCATTCGGCTCGCTCCCCGCCCGGGTTCCCAGCGCCTCCCATACCTTGGGATCAATGTCATTATTAATGTTCTGCACCGAGGCGTCGGCAAACATGATGTGGACACCTTGTGGGTGCATGCTGTTCGAGTCCTCCACATGGTCCAATTCGTTGTTCGGCACTCGGCCGTCGGCCGCCTCGCCCGTGTTCGTCAGCACCAGCACCGGCGGCCCTTCCTCCTCGTAGGCCGGGTTCTTCGGCGGCACGCTGGCATCGGTGATCGCCCCGACCCAGGTCGTCTGTGGCGACTGCCGGCTGGCCCGCTCGCTGACCATGATCGTGTGGCTCGTGCCGTCGGTGATTTCCTTGATGCGGACTCCCCGGTTTCGTAGAAATACCCCGGTTCCCGTATCCGGAAAACCGCTCACTTCGGCCGTGCCGCCCACACCGACATAGTTGGCAAACGCCACCTTCGTCAGCTCCGCTCCGGAAGCGTTCTGCACCGAAACGAGTGGATCTTCCACCGCATCGCTCGGGCAACGAAAAACGCTTAGCGGCTTCGTGCGAATCTCGTTGTACAGGGGATCGGTGATCTCGCGCTTCAAATCGATGTTGAGATTCGCCTCTTCCAAATGGGGCAAAATGTGAGCGCCCCACCCCCAACCGGGCCCCTGCCCCTCTTCATTGATCGCCACGGCCTTCGAGACGAAGCTCGGCGGAAACGCCTTGCGCGTGCTCTCGTAATTGTGCAGCGCCAATCCAATCTGCTTCAGATTATTCTTGCACTGCGACCGCCGGGCCGCTTCGCGCGCCGCCTGAATCGCCGGCAATAACAAAGCGACCAAGATGCCGATCACGGCAATCACGACTAACAACTCGACAAGCGTAAACGCCCGCTTCTTGGAACCAGACATGACAAAACCTCAAATACGCATCGAAACCCCACGTGCAACAAGCCCTTTCACGCGTGGTAATCAGCGCGCAGCGAGCCGGTTCACAAAGCGAACCGATCACGACACGCGCAGCTATAGATATAGATAGCGCCGCTCAGCCATGAACGATGCAGCGACAGCGAATCAGCCCAGCAACAATGGCGGGCCACGCGGCGCTTGAGGTCCTAGAGAGATACATGAATAGACAGCCTGCGTTTCAGGCTCAGATTCTACAACGAGCGGCTGCCAATCGACCGCGGCAGCGGCCTCCACCGACTGCGAAATGGCATTCACAAGGAACGAGCAAATCTCGCAGAGATGCCCATCCACGTCTGAATCACTGATCGCCGGCCCCACATCGTCGGAACAGTCCGAGCAGCAAGCATCGTCGTGATGATGATAGGCGTGCTGCGAGTCGTGGCAACTGTGGCCAGCGACGTAGGTTCCGTGATGATGATGGTGCTGCTGACCCTCTGGGAGCAACAAGTGCAGACCGTCGCCCAGTAACGAAATGCCGGCGTAAGCCGCCAGCAGCAGGCAGCTCAAAAATCGGTGACGAATAGTCCGCATCGTGGGCGAGCTTCAAGGGAAATGGAATTTCTGCTATTCTCCGCCACGGCTGCAAGAAAGGCAATGGACCCGCGTGGGATGAACTTCAGTCCGTCTGTCTATTTCTCTCCCACACCACGAAAAACCTGCCCCTTGAAAACACGGGCAAAAGCCCGTGCTACGTCCGGCTCCGCCGCCCCAGGCCCAGCATTCCCAGGCAACCGCAGCCAACCAGTACACCTGCTCCCGGCTCCGGCACCGTCGATAGCACTCCCACCCGCAACGAAAATCGCAGTTGGTTCACCCCGTAATTGCCCGATGCAATGATCGGTCCATAGCTGCCCTGGTTGTTCGAATACCAACCATGCAATGTCGTCGGAGTAACCGGCGCGACGCCTTCCAGCCAGTACATCTGCCCAGCCGTCAGCATCGGCCCACCGATTCCGCTCACGTTGAGCAGTGCCCCATAGCCGGCGGCGGGCGGCACTGACGTTTGCCAGATCGGCGTGCTTGGCAATCCCGCGACATCCGGCGACAACCGCAACGTCACCGAATTCGCGCCCATTTGATAAAACAATCCCAGCGTCAATTCGTCGAGCTGTCCCGACGCGTTCGGCACAAACGTCGTGGCCGTGATCTCATACTGACCGCCAAACGTCCCCAACCAGTTGCCGTAATTGTGATAGTAAGGCGCCACCGGCGAGAGGTTGTCGTAAACAATGGTCGATCCGTGAGCGGCCGAAGCGGCAACAATCGCAAGTGCCAACAGCGTGGCGAAGCTCGGTGTGGTCGTATTAATTTTAATTCTCATGAGTCGTTCGTTCTTGTAAGTGGCAATGACGCGGAAACAGGGAATGAAAACAATGCGTGCCAGCGCATCTCGAACAGGCAGTGGCTGGCGCCTCTGCCATTCCATTCGCCCGCAGGCGCGAAGGAGCCGCGCCTGCGGACACAAGGAGAAAAGCTCAACTACACTTGGTGCGAGCGGAATCGTCGTCGGCTTGCCGTGATTCCCGCCAGACCGATCACCATCAACAGGCAGCTCGCCGGCTCGGGAATTGGATCCGTGTACAACCGAAAAGCAAGATCCTTCGACTTCAGTTCAATTCCTTGAGGCCCGTCAATCGGCCCGACACCGTTGTTGTTCGCGAACAAATAGTGCGTCGGCGTCATATTGAACTGATTGATAATCGGACCGTTCGGCGAAACAGGTACGAAATCCAAAATGCCCGTGACCGCGTCATCCTGGAAATGCCAAACGGGGACATTGGAGCCCGGTACGACGCCGTCGATGTCCTCGCCGGGGTTCACATTCGGAGCCACCGACGCTTGCGGATTGTTGATCGTGTAGTCGCGATTGTGCCAACCCCATTGCGTAACGCCTGTTGGAATCGGAGCCGGGACAGGAGGAAGCGGTTGCGGCACATCGACCAGCGCGGCGATCTTCAACCAGTACACCGTATCCGGCTTTTGAGCGAACGGCAGTGCCAACTCGGCGTTGTATCGGTAAAGCGCCTCGCCCAAGACAGGATCCGGGCCGCGCTCAAGCGTTTCCGTAAACGTGCCTGGTGATAAATTGCCGAGCGTCACGACTTCGTGTTGGATGACAGACCCAGGATAACTGAACGGCACGCCCGGTCCCTGCGGCACGTCGGTTTCCCAGGCAATGAGAAACTTCTGGACGGGCGGTTGCGGCGGAACTCCCGGAATGTTGTTGTCGATATAGGAGCCCCACCACGTGATGTGGACCACCGGTGTGCTGAACTTGTCTGCGAAATCATCGGCCATGAACGTGCCCCGATAACTTATCGGCGGACCTGCCGCGGTGGACACACCATAGGCCGTGCTCAGCTCATCGTGACCGTAATAAGTTTGAATCTGTCCACCGGCGGGAATCGTCGTGGCAATCATCGGTGATTGGTCGAACTTCAAAACTTGGCCTGGCAGCGGATCGGCTTGCGCTTGTGCGACCAAAAGTGTTGCCCCCAGGCATGCCAGTAGTGCATACAAGTAGTGGAGATATTTCTTCATGAGAACTTTCCTGTAATTGTTGGTGTATTGAGAATGAGTCGTGCAAAGTATGAGCTGGACTCGCGTTCAAAGCAGTTCACACCTCCTCCGCAAACGCATACCGCCGCAAGCAGCGAGCAACCCGATAACGAGAACGATGCTCGCGGGCTCGGGAATCTGATAACTGCCGGCGATGTGGTCGACGCGCAGCCCGGTTGGGCCGTCCCAGTTGGTCACATAAAAGTCGAGCGTGTTGTTTCCATGCACAAACCCGCTCGTGATCGAAAACGGAACCAGCGCGGCGAACGAATTGAACGCCAGATTTGTCTGCCCGGTCGACAATCCGTTGATGCGGATGTCCGTTCCCGGGTTGTCTGTCGCCCAATCGCCGGTGACACTCACCGTGCTCAGAATTGCGTTCGCCGGAACGGTAAAGTTGGTCCGGTAGATATACGGTGCCGCTGGGCCATTTGCATCGAAAGCGCGACTAATCCACCGCGAACCCGAATTGTTGGCCACCCACGCCGGAAACGGATAGTTCGTGTCGTCGACCGTAACCGTGAGAAAATTTGGTGGAGCAATAATGCTATAGTGCGGATCAACGATATTCGGTCCAGGCAGAGCATTGCCCGCGTTGTTCACCCCCGTGTTGTAAATGTTCGTAATCGGCGCCGCAGTGGCGGTCGAAAAGGAACCAATCAGCATCAACCACGCAAAGAAGAATCGTAAGCAAGACATATTTTCCAACTCCTGTGAAAAAGGACGTACTTTCAATACCCATCACCGATGTAGCTGAATTCACCAGAATTCAGACAAATCCGGAAAACATTCGAATTCTTGCGAATTCAGCCACAGACATCGAAAGCATCGGCTAGTAAGCAGCCGCCCACTGTTTGCCCCGCCCACGGCGATTCGAGCCGTTGAACGAGCGAGACTTATTGCGCGCCGCGGGAGTCGCCCGGCCGCGCATCTTGGCGCGCGTGCGAGACGAATGAGAACGAACCGGAAAGTCGCCGCCACGGCGATGAGAGAATCTTTCGAACCGATCAGCGTCAAGCGCTTCGTCGAATTGCGGTTCGTAGCGAGAAGAGTCCGTATAAGATGCGATCATGAGCGTACTCCTTAAAACGTTGCGTTGATTTGGTCGTAACCGAGAAAAGCGTATTCTTTGCGTCAATTAGCCGGTGAGCTTGCTCACCGCAAACCACCCCCCCTCTCCACCGTCACTAAGGCGGATGCAACTTGGCCGGCGAACCGCGCGCACTCGTCGGCCCCCGAATAACCGGCTCGAGCTGCTCTCGCCCAACCACCGCCGGCAACCCCGAGGGCGGCGCGGCAAGCAGCGGCAAGAGAGCGCTCCGAACCAGCGCCTCGATGCTCCCGCAAACGTTCAATACCGAATGAATGCCAGCCGATCGAATCGCCGGCTCGGCGTCTGTCGGCAGCCGATAAACCACGGCCACGCGATAAGGCCTGGAGCCGCGATCGCGAAGCCGAGCAATCAACTTCAGCCCCGAATCGATGTCCTGCGTTTCGTCGAACCAAAACAACAGGCACTGAGGCGACGTCACTTCGATCTGTTGAAGGAGCAGCCGAACACTCGGCTCGACGAGCACCGGCCACTCCGTGTAGGCGATCAACTCATCCAGCAAATCGCTCGCGCGCCGCGTGGGCGACACAATCAATCCAGGCCGAGTGATGTCCGATACCATGAGCGACTCCCATCGCGCCGTGGGGCAGACATTCTTGTCTGCCAACCAGCGAAGCACGCGTTAAGCCGCTCTAAAGCGAAGCGAATGCCAAACGAGCACGCGATAAATAACTTTGTCGTAACATCCAATGTCAACACAGAGTTACAACGAACCGCGATCACAACCTCACGGCGCAACGAAACGCCAGCAATTTGGTACGTTTTATACCGACACGAGAAGCCCTTCCCATAACAAATACAACGCGCCCAAGGACTTAAGCGCCGCCAGGTACAAACCGCACCACTGGAACGTTTTGCACCTACTAAATGCCTCTAACAAATGGAACCGCCAAGCCGCCAAGTAAAAGGCGCCAGTGATCCGCGGTTGGCTTGGACGAAAGATAATCTCACGCAAAGGCGCGAAGACGCAAAGACAAGAATGAATGGAGCCACAAAGACACGAAAAATTTTGAAAGTAACTGTAAAAAAGACCTGCTCATCCCTCTTTCTTCTTCGTGTCCTTCGTGCCTTTGTGGTTCCATTCCTTACTCTGCGCCTCTGCGTGAGAGGGTGGAGACAGCAAGACGGCCCCGGTGGTAGATTATTGCCAGGCGGTTTATTGAAGACTGCGCAGCGATTGGCCTACTTGCTTTCTGGCCGATAGCCGACAGCCGAAAGCCGAAAGCTTTTATCGGCTCCAATTACCGCGCCGTTTTCAATCGAGTGATTATTTGACGAGAGGCAAACTATGAATACTCAGGATGCGATTCGGGCGACTTTGAAGACTTCGTCGGTGGTGCTGACGAAGTACTTGGATGATTTGAGCGATGCGGATTTGATGCTGCGGCCGGGTGTGGGGTGCAATCATATCGCCTGGCAGTTGGGGCACCTCATCGCCTCGGAGAATCAGCTCTTGGAAGCGGTAGCGCCGGGCGCGGGGATCGAGTTGCCTGCCGGGTTCGCGGAGAAGCATGGCAAGGAGCGGAAGGACGATGATGACCCCGCGCACTTTTGCACGAAGCAGGAGTATCTGGACCTGTTCGAGAAGATGCATGCGGCGACGCTGGCGGCGATCGCGAAGATGAGCGATGCGGATTTAGACAAGCCGGCGCCGGAGCATTTTCAGAAGATGTTCCCTACGGCGGGGCATGTGGTCATCTTGATCGCCACGCACGGGCTCATGCACGCAGGGCAGTTTGTGCCGGTGCGGAGAAGCCTGGGAAAACCGGTGGTGATTTAGAGCATCGAACAAAATGAATGGAACCGCCAAGCACGCCAAGCAATTCACTGCTGATTTCTGTCTTCCTTGGCGACTTGGCGGTTCCATTTGTTAGCTGGGTAACATCGACTGTCGGCCGGTTGAGCGTTGCGATTTTGCGAGTGCTGCCCGGCCGATTGTCGATGCGCCGCAGGCGCTCGAGGCAATGCGAATTGCCTCCTACGGCTGGTGCCGCACCGACATTCGGCCGTGGATGCCGAACGCGGATGGAAACGTTGATGCGGCCGAAAATCGCTGCTACCCGTTGATCACGAACAGCGTTTCGCTCTCCGGCGGTGCAGCACGAACGGCATCGTAGTCAGAAGCAACAACGCGCTTGTCGGCTCCGGCACATTGCTTAACGGAACATACGATTCGATCCAGTCGCGGTATACCGCGGGTCTTATTGAACCCGAATTATAGTAATTTCCACGAATAAACGTGCCGATACCGATCAGCTGCATTTGACCGTCATAGTCGGCAAACCAGCCAGAGCCGCTATCACCGTTTGTTATCCCCATCTCAAGGGCGAGGGTAGGTGTAGTCCAGACTGGTCCAAAATCGGAAATAAAAAATTGGGTTCGTATTCCAGCAGACGGATCGCCCACCATATCGACAACGTTCTCCCCGCCCATCTTGAGTCCCGAAGTCGTGGTTTCTCCCGATGGATAGTAACCGAGCCTACCGTAACCAGCCCAGTACGCGTGCGTTCCGGGAGTAACTTCGCCCCAGTAAATATCAGCAGGAGTCACTCCTAAAATCGGCGTACTCAGGTGAACCAGAGCGATGTCGTTATTAGTTCCGGCTCCGCCGTCGGAAACGAAACCAGGATACATGTACCAGGCATCAGCAGAGTAAAGCGTTCGATTCGGATCGCGAAAATCCTGGTCGAGTAGGAACTGAACACTAGTCCAACCGTTATCAAGGACATGGCCTGCAGTCAGAACCCATTCCGGCGAAATCAGAACGCCGGAGCCAGCAATATATGCACCGGAGGCATCGACCCCGCGAAACGCTCCAACGCTCTGAAACATCGGATCGGCAGCGAAGTCATAATGAGCCTGTTCGGTCCCAGCCACAATGATCCCGGCCTTCGCACTAGCAGGCGCTAGCGCTGCCACAGCCAGTGCCGCCATGATCCACCAATTGCGAATCGCTCGGCGCACGAACCGTTCCTTCCCCGCCGCCCTCCGATTGTCGCGAGCGAATGCAGGAAACCGCGGACGCGCGGTTCTTGTGTTGTTCTTCATGAGTCTGCTCCCCCGATCCGCGTCATGTCCGAGCCATTTTCGAATTCATGGAACCACAGAGGACACCGAGTTCACGGAGAGCCTCTAGAGAACAGGCTCTCCTTGATTAACTCTCTGTGAACTCGGTGTCCTCTGTGGCTATTTATCAAGGTGAATTGCTTTAATATAGCCCGATCGTGGGGAAGGTAAAGTCAGCACTTTTGCCGACAGACGCAGCCGCCGACGAATTCAAGAAATTAGCCGCAGGGCGCTAGCCCTCGGTTCCTGCGGTAAAAACCTGAAAAAGATCTCACGCAGAGGCGCAGAGGCGCGGAGGAGAGGGATTTTTTTACCACCAAGGCACGAAGATCACAAAGAAGAAAAGGAGGAATGAGCAGGTCTTTTGGCAGCCACTTTCAAAATTGGTTCTTCCGGAAATTAGTTGCACCCTACGCCGTTAACCTTTTTTGCAAAGCAACCGCGGATAAACGCGGATAAACGCAGATTGTTTCCAATCGATGATGTAGTGGCGGATGGTCTTCATTTGTCTTCTATCTGCGTCCATCTGCGTTTATCCGCGATTGCTTATTGTTGAGGCTTTCATTGGTAATGAGCACGATTGGGCGGGGGCGAGGACGCCCCGGCTCGCGTGGGCTCGCGTCGTTGTTTAATGCCAATGCAGGCGCAGTATTGGGAAAGGGTTGGCGGCGTCGGGTGCTACGAAGGTGGGGCGGTTATTTCGTGAGTTGTTCGACCAGTCGGTGCGCTTCGTCCACGATTTTTTGTTCGACGCTTGGGTCCCAGGGGGCGGGTAGGCCATACGGGTAGCGGGCATCCGCGCCTTCGTAGCCACCTTCTCCGAGGACTCGTCGGGAAGGAATATAAGTCATGACGTCGTTGGAATAGGAGGAGACCCAGACCTGTGGGCCAAGCTCGGCTTTCAAGCGCAAGGAGTAGTCGACCACCACTTCGCCCCCTAGCAGCACCCAGGTCAGGTTGTCGCCGAGTTTCCAGGCTTGTACGGGATAGGGATAGGTTTGCGAAAAGCTGCCATCGCGATCCAGTTCTTTGAGCATGTACTTTGCCCAGCGGGCGACGAGAAATGTTTCCTTTGTTTGTGGCACCTGTGTTTGTGCCACAAGGTCGGCCCGTGTGGGCAGCTTGGCGAACGGCAGGTCGATTTCTTCGTACGCCACTTTTAGAGTTGGTGCCACGGGTTGCATCGATGTTTTGAGCGCGGCGTCGACGCCGTCGGCAAACTCATGGCCGTACTTTTCCATCAACGCGACCGAGCGGCGCGGCAGCGGGTTCTGGTCTCCACCACAACCGGCGACGAACATGGCAATCGCGCCGGGATGGCGACGTTCCAACTCGTTTTGGCCGGCGCCGGGCCAATCGGCAGACAGGAAATAGTCGCTGAGCACGGTCCCATGACAAGCATAGCCGCCGACAAGCGCGCGTAGCTCGTCGTTTTCGCCGTAAACAGCCAGCACGGGCAATTCGTGGTCCGATGGACCCGCGACCGTGCCATTTTTGATCCTTTCATTGATTTGCCCTTCCGGTTTATTATTTCGCCGATTGACGGCAAAACCTGCTTTGCCGATGCCCCAGGCGAGCTTGGCCGGCTGCATGGTTTTGAAGGCTTCCTCGACAACCGCTATCAGTTTGGGCACCACGGCGGTTTTATATTCGTTCATTCGCCGTGACTGTTCTTCGTCGAGCGCATACATGGCCATAAGGTTGCCCCGTATGACCGGGCCGCTGTGCGTATGCGAGGTATTCAGCGCGATGGCTGCTCGTGGCAGATTGTATTTTTTTTCAATCGGCTCGCGGACGCTGAGCGAGAAATCTCGTGGTATGCCAACGAGGTCCATCGTGAGCAAGACAGCCCGATGGCCCTCGGCGTCTTCGAGAACCAAAGCCTTTGCCCACAAGTCGTCATGTTTGCTATCTGCGGGCTTCGTTCGCGCGGCGTAGCCGCCGAGCCAGATGGGAAGCTCGGGCGAGATATTCATTTTGGCAACGCCTGCTTTCCATTGTTTTTCTGCAGCAGAGGCATGTGCTTGGAGGCTGAATGCGAGCACGAACATGAAGAATGCGAGGAAATAGTGGCGAAATTTCATCTGTGGTTGCTTTCTCTTGTTGAGCGCGGGAAGGTTTTATTAGGAGGGATTCGTTTTTTGGCTCGTGGGAGCCGAGTTGGTGGGGGATTCGGCCTGGCGGCCGACGCTAAGTCTTTTGTGTTTTTGGACGTCTAACCCTGGGGCATGTAATTCGGCTGCATCGGAAATTCGAGTTCAAGACTGCTTGATGGAGGCTCAGTTGGAGGATTGCTTCGCATCGCCATCGAAAACGACCTTGCCGCCTAAGATGGTTTTGCGAACTGGGATGGTGTTCAATTCGCTCGGCGGCGTATCGAATGGATCGCGACCAAGGACGACGATGTCGGCGAGCTTGCCTGGTTCGATCGAGCCGAGTTTTTGCTCGAGGAAGGTCGCGTAAGCGGCGTCGATGGTGTAGGCCTTGAGGGCCTCGGTGAGCGTGACTTTTTGCTCCGGATACCAGCCATTGGGATTTTTTCCGTCGATGGTTCGTCGAGTAACGGCGGCATAGATTCCTTCGATCGGCGATGGTGGCGCTACGAACCAGTCGCTTCCGAACGCCAAGGGGATGCCGTTATCGAGCAGTGTGCGAAACGCGTAGGTTGTCTCGCATCGTTTTTTCCCAATCGCTCTCTCGAACCATCGCCCATCGTCGATCGCATGATATGGCTGGACGCTCGCGATGATGTTGAGCTGCTTGAACCGCGCGAAATCTGCAGGCAAGATATGCTGCGCGTGTTCGATGCGAAGCCGGCGCTCGCGCGGCCCGTTTGCCTTCACCGTTCGCTCGTAAATATCCAGCAAAAGATGGATTGCGCGGTCACCAATGGCATGCACGGCAAGCTGCAGGCCGGCCTTGTCGGCGCCCGTGATCCATTTTTCGAGATTTTCTTCAGGAGTGACGAGTAGGCCGCGGTCGCCCGGTTTGTCGTCGAATGGCTCGAAGAAAGCGGCCGTGTGCGATCCTAATGACCCATCGACGAAACCTTTTATTCCGCCGATGCGAAGCAAGTTGTCGCCGGTGCCGCGCTCTTTCACTTCTTGATCGAGTCGCTCCCATGCGCTGAGCGCCGTGTAAGCGGAAATGCGAGTTTTCAGCAGTCCTTTACGCTGCGCGACACGAAAGATTTCGAGTTGCCCCAAGGTTCCCATGTTGCATACCGACGTGATGCCTCGCGCGGCGAGGTAGTTTGACGCCGCCGCGGTGGCATCCAATTCCTTCTGCATCGAGAAGCCGGAAATCGATCGAGTGATGAGCGTCGTTGCCCGATCTTTGAACATGCCGGTTGGCCGCCCGTCTTTATCGCGGACGATTTCACCGCCGGCGATGTCCTTCACGTCGTCGGGGACTTTCGCGATCCTCATGGCCGCGGTGTTGGCCAGCGACATATGCCCGTCGGTTCGTGTCACCCAGACCGGGTTGTCGGGCGTTACGGCATCGATCCAGTCGCGGGAAGGCAACTCGCCGCCCCATTGCGTATGGTCCCAATCGCCGCCGGTGATCCATTCTCCTTTGGCTTTTGTCTTGGCGAACTCGCCGATCCGGCGGACGAATTCTTCTTTCGTTTTGGCATCGCGAAGTTGTACCGAGGCGAGTCGCTCCCCACCATCGATCATGTGGATATGCGAATCGAACATACCAGGCACGACCAGTCCGTCGCCCGCGTCGATAACCTGGGTTTCTGCACTACGAAATGTCTCCATTTCCGCGCGCGTTCCCACCGCCATGATCGTCTCGGCATTAATGGCAACCGCTTCGGCGTAGGGCTGTTTGGCGTCGGCCGTCCAGATCCGCCCGACCACTAACAAGGTGGCTGGCGGCTCGGCCGCACGGCCGACAGAAAATGGTGTCAGTAGCATAAAAGATAGCAAGGCAATGGGTGTGAAGCGCATGAGGTGCGAATCCTAAGATGTGATACAGAGGACGCTTGTGCGATAGCAGGGGAAACCGTGGAGTTTTCCTACCACATATATGATGACATTAACACACGATTCGCCAGCAAACAATAAACAGAGCTACCTCAGCCATTCATATATATCAGGGTTCGATAAGCATGAGCGCGCTGACGTCCAATCGGGGAATCGTTACGGAAACTGCGGTTTTCTCACCTTCTGCCGTCGTTCGAAATCGGAGTTCACCTGCTGTTCCCTGCTTGTCGGCCGTGAGCAGCCGAACATGTCGAATAGGGCTCTCCGCTCGAACCAGGATTGCAATGTCCGTGGCCGGGGTTATCTTTTCTTCGAATGAAGATAACCGCTGAATCCCTAAGTTATAGAGATGGACGATCGTTCGATCACGCTGATCGTGGACGACCGCGCGAACATTTGGCGCACCTCCGATGGTAATAGACGGCTTCGTGATTCTATCCTTCAGAAGCTGTATCCAGTCTGCCCGATCCGCCGCAATGACTCCGGAGCTCTTCTCAATTGCGGCAATAGTCGTCTCCTCGCTGGCCGAGAGCATGGACCGTGATTCCACGATCAGCGGGGGCCGTTTCTTAAGTTTCGCAAAATCGGCCAATTCGGATTCGGCAACCACTCGATATTGGATGTTTTCTTTCGTCAGCGCCGCTGCTATTGCGCTCGTTCCACATTGCTCCGTTTTTGTCCATCGATGAAAGGGCGAGTGCAATGCGGCATCCACCCGAAAGGGCGCTTCGTTCAATATCTCTTCATTCTGACGCAAGAGGTCTGCCTGGGGTCGAATCGCGGCGATCATTCGCTGCCGCTGCTCTTCGGGCCACGTCGGCCACGCCAAATAAGAGATGCCATGTGCCGCTGCCTCGGCCATTGCGAGTCGCATGAGATTGGGAGGTGTATGGTAGTCTCCGCCAGCGATGGTGACTGCCACGATCGGCTTCCCGTGATTAATGCTGTGCAGGAGCTTGTAGGTCGAACCATACTCAATCGTTTGCCCGTTGGCTTCCATGCGCGGTTGCGAATTCATGTCTTCCACCACGACGAGGTCTTCCGTCTTGCTCATCTCGTCGATGTTGTAGCCATACATTCGGCATTGTGAATAAAAAACGTCCGGCGAGTTAAGGCTGTTGTTGCAGGTAATCACCGCTCGTGGATGAATGTTTCGCGCGAAAGCGCGCATTTCTTTCATAAAATCGCGAGCAATCGTGCCACGGAATCGCAGGAAATCTTCGGAGCGCGAATCCGCAAGTTTGCGGACAGCTTCCACGCCATCAGGAAGTTGCAACTTGTCTGGCTCTGCTTCGTTTTCCAGATACCTGGCAAAGCGTTGCATGCAGTGTGTGCAGTAGCAGCCTTGTGGATGGACGGTGGGATTGTCAAAAAAGATGCCGTCGTGACCCGTCTCGATTTGGTATCGAACGATTGCACGCTCGTAGGCGCGCCAGTCCGGGTTGTTCATGCAGGCTGGGCTGTAGCTGCCGCCGTACCACGACGCGAGAGGCTTGCCAGCGCGGTCGACCTGCAGCCATTCGTGCGGTTGTGTTTTGAATTGTGCGCGAAACTCATCGCTCCAGTTCTTGTCGAACTGATCGATGTTCACTATCGAAGTCGCGCAAACGTATCCAATGTTCAGTTCGATTCCCAATTCCTTTGCCCGGCGACTGTATTCGCCGACATTTTTTCGGAGCTGGTCGAAATCGGCAGCGGCGGGCAAACCTTGATAACCTGCATCGCCGATACCGCTGGCGTAGATAATGGTCGACCCGCTCGCCGCAGCCGTCTCGGCTTGCAAGCCGATGCTGCCCAGATGGTCAAACGCATGCCCAGCTCGCCCAACCCGCAATTCTTGTGGCGTCTCGGCCGTCAGCTTGGTTTGAGAAAACAGTAGGCAAATCAGGGCTAAAAAAAGTCGATGCAAGGACGTATCCTTTATAGGGAGGCTATTTCGAAGGAAGGTCGGCCCTGTTTGGGGGCTCGGCGAAGAATTCGCTGAAATCCGCGCAAGACGTGGTCGAAATCTGTGCCTAGTGTATCCCACGAAGAAGTATTAAGCAGCATAAACGCTTGGCTTTTTGCCTCGAATCGGCTATTATATCCGATAGCGATGGTTTGCCAGTTGAACGATCCGCGAGCGCTCTCCGCTGAGCGGCCGTTCTGCTAATCCCCACCCCACCTATGCGGCAACCACACGGCATGAACTCGCCTTCCACGCGACGAACCCTTACCTGTTTCACGCTTGCTTTGTGCGCTTGCTTTGGCGCTGGAGTTGTGAGGGCCGCCGATTCGGCGATCCAATATAATCGAGATATCCGACCGATTCTCTTGGAGAATTGCTTTGCTTGTCATGGTCCGGATAGTGCTTCGCGTAAGGCGGACCTTCGACTCGACAAGCGTGATGTGGCCGTTGATATGGCGGCCATTGTCCCGGGGGACGCCGATGCCAGCGAAATGGTGCGGCGTATTTTATCGGACGATGAGTCGGAGCAAATGCCGCCGCCCGAAACGAAGAAGCAGCTTACCGATTCTCAAAAGAAACTCCTGGCGGATTGGATCAAGAGCGGAGCCAAGTATCAGCCGCATTGGTCGTTGATCGCGCCGGTCAGGCCGCCTGTGCCAAGCGCCGCGGGAAATGGCTGGGCTCACAATCCAGTCGACAACTTCGTTGCGGAAAAGCTCCAGTCAGCCGGTCTCACCCCTGCTCCCGAAGCCGATCGCCGGACGCTGGCTCGCCGCGTGAGCCTTGATCTGATCGGGCTGCCGCCGGCGCCCGATGCTGTTGAGGAGTTTGTCAAAGACGACAAGCCAGACGCCTACGAGCGCCTGATCGACAAGCTAATGGCATCGCCCAAGTGGGGCGAGCACCGTGGCCGGTACTGGCTCGACGCGGCTCGCTATGGCGATACCCACGGTATCCACATCGACAACTATCGTGAGATGTGGTCGTATCGCGATTGGGTCATCGATGCGCTGAATAAGAACATGCCGTTCGACGAGTTCACGATCGAGAACCTGGCCGGCGACCTGTTGCCGAATGCCACGCTCGAACAAAAGCTCGGCTCCGGCTTCAATCGCTGCAATATCACGACGAGCGAAGGTGGCGCGATCGACGAAGAGTACCAGGTTCTTTACACGCGCGATCGTGTCGAAACGACATCGAAGGTGTGGCTGGGCCTTACGACGGGTTGCGCCGTGTGCCATGACCACAAGTTCGATCCGATGACGCAGAAGGAGTTCTACGAGCTCGCCGCGTTTTTCAACAATACCACGCAGAAACCGATGGACGGCAACATCAAGGACACGCCGCCGATCGTGATGGTCCCGCAAAAAGACGATGCGTCCCGGCTCGAGCAGTTGAGCAAGCTCCTGCCGGAGTCGAAGAAGTTGGTCGACGACCGGCGACGAGATGCTCGCAAGGAGTTCGATTCCTGGCTTGCTCAGGCGAAGCCGCAAGATATTGCCGGGGAAATGCCGACTTCCGAACTCGAACTGCTCGTTCCGCTCAATGATGGCGCCGCCGCGGTTGGCTATGATCTGCGCGGCCAGCATGCCGAAAAACCGCTGCCCTCTACAGTCGAATGGCGTCCTGGCCGAACTGACGCGAAGGCTGCCTACGTGAATCAAGGCGCGGTGCTGGTTGTGCCCGAAGCGGGAGATTTCGATTCGACTCAGCAATTCTCCTATTCGGCGTGGGTAAAACTTCCCGCGAACGACGGCTCCGGCGCGATCCTTGCCCGGATGAACGACAACGACAATTTCCGCGGCTACGACCTGTGGGTCGAGGGACGCCGCGTTGGGGCGCACATCATCAGCCAATGGCCTGCCAACGCGCTCAAGGTGGTGACGGCGGAACAGCTTCCCGCCGATCAGTGGACACACATCGCGATTACGTACGATGGCACGAAGAAGGCTGCCGGGGTGCGCGTCTATGTAAACGGCAAATCGCAGCCCACGAACGTGCAGGCCGACTCGTTGACCGATTCGATTCGCACCACCGTGCCATTCAAAATTGGCCAGCGGGACAACACATCACCACTCACGGGGGCGTCGATTCAAGATGTCCGCGTTTACTCGCGCCGCTTGACCGATGGGGACGTAGCCTCGTTGGCCCGGTCGGCGCTCGCGGCGGTCGTTGCGGCCCCGCCCGAGAAACGCAGCCCCGCCGATGTCGACAGTCTATATGAATGGTGGCTTACTACCCGCGATGATCAGTACCAGGAGCTCTCGAAAAATCGGGACGATCTCACCCGCGAGCAGGCTGATATTCAAGCCCGCTCCACGACCGGTTACGTAATGCAAGAGAAGCCCGAAGCGCCGATCGCTTTCGTTCTCAATCGTGGGGAATACGATCAGCGCAAGGATCAGGTTTCGCCGGGCACGCCCTCGATGCTGCCACCCTTCCCCGCCGATTTGCCACACAATCGCTTGGGATTGGCCAAGTGGTTGCTCCGTCCCGAGCATCCGCTGACCGCTCGTGTCACGGTGAATCGCCTGTGGAGCGAACTGTTTGGCACGGGGCTAGTCCGCTCGGCAGGTGATTTTGGCGTCTCCGGCGAGTTGCCTTCGCACCCCGAATTACTCGATTGGCTCGCTGTCGAGTTCCGCGAGTCAGGCTGGGACGTGAAGAAGCTGTTCAAGCTGATGGTCATGTCGGCCACGTATCGCCAGAGTGCGATTGTGACTAAGGAGAAGCTCGAAAAGGACCCCGAAAACCGCTTGCTCTCTCGTGGCCCTCGGTTTCGCATGGATGCCGAGATGGTGCGCGACTACGCCCTCTCCGCCAGCGGCCTTCTCTCCGAGAAGATCGGCGGCCCGAGCGTGAAGCCCTATCAGCCGGCAGGTGTATGGGAAGCTGTCGCAATGATTGGTAGCAATACCCGCGATTACAAGCAAGACGCCGGTGAATCGCTCTACCGCCGCAGCATGTACACGTTTTGGAAGCGTTCCGCGCCTCCGGCGTCGATGGATATATTCAACGCCCCGACCCGCGAGGCGTGTGTCGTGATCCGCGAACGTACGAACACACCGTTACAGGCGCTCGTGACGCTCAACGATCCGCAATTCATCGAGGCCGCTCGCAATCTGGCCCAACGGGCCATCGATTCGAGTGCTGATCAGGACAAACGATTGAACTTCATGGCCGAACGGTTGTTAGCGAGGCCGCTGCATCCGGAAGAGTTGGCAATCGTTCGGGGGTCGCTCGAAAAGTTCGAAAAGCATTATGCTGCACAAGGCGAAGAAGCCCAGAAGCTCATTGCCGTTGGCGAGTCGAAGGCCGAGCCGAAGCTGCCCGTGTCGCAGTTAGCCGCCTGGACGATGGTTGCCAACGAGCTAATGAACCTCGACGAAGTATTGAATAAGTAAACTGGAAAAGACCATTCGCCATTTAATGGTGAGTCCCGCCATGAGCCCATTCGAAGAATTTCGTCAACAGGTATCGCGCCGTTTCTTCCTCTCGGCGGGTTCTCATTTGTTGGGTGGCGCCGCGTTGGCTTCGCTCTCTGCGAGGTCGTTCGCCAGCAGCTTGGCTGCCGACGCTGAACCGCCTCTGCCCCATACCCATTTCGCGCCCAAGGCTAAGCAGATCATCTATCTGCACATGGTTGGCGGTCCGTCGCAGATGGACCTTTTCGATTACAAGCCTGTTATGCGCGACTGGTACGACAAGGACCTGCCCGAGTCGATCCGTAACGGCCAGCGGCTCACGACCATGACCAGCGGCCAGGCTCGCTTCCCGATCGCTCCGTCGATGTACCGTTTCGAGCAATGTGGCCAATCGGGGATGTGGATCAGCGAGTTGTTGCCCTATCTGAAAAAGTCGGTCAACGACATCGTCTTCATCCGCAGCATGCACACCGAGGCGATCAACCACGAGCCGGCGATCACGCTCATGCAGAGCGGCAACCAGATCACGGGTCGCCCTTGCCTGGGCGCCTGGGCTTCCTACGGCCTGGGCTCGCTGAACGACAACCTGCCGACATTCGTCGTCATGGTTGCCAAAAGCTCGAACACCGAGCAAGTGCAGGCGATTTCCGCTCGGCTGTGGTCGAGCGGCTTCCTGCCCGGCACGCACGCTGGCGTCAGCCTGCGAACGGCCGGCGACCCGATCCTCTACATAAACGATCCTCCCGGCGTTTCGCGCGATGTCCGCCGCGCCAGCATCGACGGCCTCAACGCGCTCAACGAACTGAATTATCAGCAACTCGGCGATCCCCAAACCCAAACGCGTATCCAACAGTACGAACTCGCCTACCGCATGCAGGCCAGCGTTCCCGAACTGACCGATATCGCCAGCGAGCCCGAATCGACATTCAAGCTCTACAGCGACGAGGCGAAGAACCCTGGTACCTTCGCCAACACCGCCTTGCTTGCTCGCCGGATGGTTGAGCGCGGTGTTCGTTTCGTGCAGATTTACCACAACAACTGGGACACGCACGGTAATGTTGCCGGCCGCTTGCCGATGCAATGCAAAGACGTCGATCAACCTTGCCACGCGCTGATCGAAGACCTCAAGCAGCGCGGCATGCTCGACGACACGCTGATCGTCTGGGGCGGCGAGTTCGGCCGCACGGTCTATTCGCAAGGCGGTCTCTCGATGCAGAACTACGGCCGCGATCATCATCCGCGCTGCTTCACGATGTGGATGGCGGGCGGCGGCTTCAAGGGAGGCACGGTCCTCGGCGAGACCGATGATTTCTCCTACAACATCACCAAAGACCCGGTCCACGTTCGTGATTTCCACGCGACCGTGCTCCACCAGCTTGGCTTCGACCATGAGCGCTTCTCGTTCAAGAGCCAAGGCCTCGACCAGAAGCTGACCGGCGTTCTTCCCGCCCACGTCATCAAAGAAATCTTGGCGTAGTGCCCAGCGAACTGTACTCAGTTATTCGCCACACACAATAGCCGGTCGTGGCAGCGGCCGGTTTACCTCTTCCACCCGATACCCAAACCCCGCACCACGAATCGTTCCCAAATCCAGCATCCCTCCGCGCCGCGCATACAAACCCGGATGTACCAGCGCCTCGCACGACGACGCCTCGGGGTAAAACTGCATCGCGTTCGATTCCACGCCCATGATCGTGTCCGCATGCGCGGCCAGCAACACATGCGGAATCTGTGCCAGCATCGGGTTGGTAAGATCCTGCACCATGAGCTGCATTCCGTGGGCCCGAGCCCAGCACAGCGAGAGAATCGCCCCGGTCTGCGTTTTGCAGGTCTTTAGCGCAACGCCTGTCCATCCAAGCTGCGCTCCTCGGCGCACATGTTGCCAGTCATGGGCACTCTCATCTAGGAATAACGGCTTCCGGCTGGAAATGCTCCGCACATCGATCGGGAACCGTTCCAAGTCGTACGGAAACGGCTGCTCGACATAAAGCAGCATATCGAACAGTTGGGTATGCTCTCGTGCCAATCGATCAAGCACTTCGTTCACGTACAGCGGGTCCGTCACGGTGCAATTGAAGTCGGCCGACAGCCACTCGGCGCCTCCGGAGACCGCAATTTGGCCGACACGGACGAGCCGCTCGTAGTCCCACGCCGCATCGTTGCCGCGCAATTTTACTTTAAGGCAATTCAGCCCGTCGCGATCGATCCACCCCTTAAGTGTAACGGGATAGTTATCTTGGGGATCATTTGCACTCGCATCGCTTTCATCGAGCGGGTCCAGGCCTCCCACTAAGTGCCAAACAGGCAGTCGAGTGAGTGCTTCTTGCTGCAAAAAGCTGGCAGGGAAAATTCCCTGAAAGCGGCTGCCCTCTGGATCGTCGTCGGCATAGAACCCGGCCAGATCTTGCGACATATATTGCGAGTTATACGTGTCGTAGGTTGGCGCTTCGTGAAGGCAGCCAAACGCATCGTGTAGTGCAATGTCGAACGGTGAGCAGCAGATGAGTGCCGCCAGATAGGGCATTTGCGAGTCGGGCGCGCGACTTTGGTTGAACTCTCTTAGCATCGCGTGCAATATTTCCTGTTGAAATCGATAGCCGACCTCGAGCGGGTGCCCCCACAACGCCGCATCCGCCCAACGATTTGCGAGTCGCTCGCAGAAGTCGACCATAGCGTTTTGCCGCTCGGCGAAGCTCAACTCCCCTGGCCACGACCATTGCACGCTAAGCGGCGTCTCGCCCCACCCATCGGCCGTTCGGCCGTCGCGACCGCGTATTTTCAACTTAACCCGCGCACAGGTCACCGTAGTTAATGTTTCCGAGCCGAATTTCAATGGCATCCGGGTCGTAACGGGCAGCAGATAAAGTTCCGCTCCCACTGCGCGGCAATCGGTCGCCTTTCCGCTACTGTTTGAGGCGTTTTCCACTGTCATTTGGTTTTCATCCACTTCGGCTTTACCCAGAATGTCTCAAGTTAACTGAAGGTTTCCGGAATTCGAGCTTATGGGTGGCACGCTCTGAGGCTTCGAAGGGCGTGGAGCGTACCATTCGGCGGATCACGCCCTTCCCAAAGCGTCAGGGCGTGCCACCCGGAATTTCCGGACACCCTCATTGAACTTGCAGGCGAATGATTCGCCGCGTGAGATTACTCAGCAAGTCAAGTATCAGCCAAAGCCGAAGACCGGTATTAGAAAGCTTACAGACATTTCTTCCGATTCGCGATAAGATAACGGCATGTGTTTTGCGAACCATCCATCGGCGGAATATGATGAAATCGATCAAATCGGAGCTGGTTTCTAGTCTTTGCGTTTTGCTGCTCGCCGTGGCCGTTGTCTATGCGGCCACGCCATCTGCCAAACCGGGAACGCCTTCCGAAGGCGAGTCCCCTGCGAAATCGATTTCAGGCAACTTGCCTGCCAGCAAGCTCCCGCTGCGGTTCATGCCCCATGAGCGAATCGCGTTCGTCGGTGGCTCACTCGCCGAACGGATGAATCTGTTCGGCAACTTCGAGTCGATGCTCCATATGCGGTTTCCCCAAGAAGAGCTTGTGATCCGCAACTTCGGCTGGCCTTGCGACGCGGTCGACAACCGCCAACGTCCCAATAGTTACACCACTCTGGACGATCCGTTGAAGGTCTTCGGGGCCGACACCTTCCTTTGCTTCTTCGGTTTCAATGAGTCGTTCGCCAGTGTTGCCGGTGAAGATCAGTTTCGTGCGGCCTATGGCAAATATCTCGACGAAATGGCCCAGCAATACCCGCGAGCCAATGGCAAGCCACCGCGATTCGTTCTGATTTCTCCGATCGCCTGGGAGCCAACCGATAATCCATTGTGGCCCGAAGCCAGCAAGCGAAATAATGACCTGCGGCGCCACGCGGCAGTCGTCGAAAAGGTGGCTCGCGAGCGTGGCCTGGCGTATGTCGATCTCTTCGCGCCGACCGAACTGCTGTTCACCGACAAGCCGGGCATGCAATACACGATCAACGGTTGTCACCTCAACGAAGCCGGCGATCGCGAAGTCGGACGGCTGCTGTGCGATGCATTGTTTGGCAACTCCTCTAAAGCAAATTTGGAAGGCCCCTTTCAAGCCATTCGCGAGGCCGTCAACGACAAGTCCTGGATTCACCAGCAAGACTACCGCATGCTCAACGGCTGGTATGTTTACGGCGGTCGCCGCACGTGGGATACAGAAACCTTCCCACGCGAATACAAGAAGATTCGGGCGATGACCGACGTGCGCGATCGCTATATTTGGGATCTTGCCCAAGGGAAATCACCTTCGCCGCCAAACGATGATAAAACTGGCGATCTGATTGTTCCACTTACGCGTTTCGGCAATCCACAGCAGCATTATTCCGAACCGGCCGAGCTGAAATATCTCACGCCTGAAGAATCGGCCAGGTCGATGCAGGTGCCAGACGGCTTCGAGGTGCAACCCTTTGCCAGCGAGCGCGAGTTCCCTGAACTTGCCAAGCCGGACCAGCTTAGCTTCGACAACCGCGGTCGATTGTGGGTTTGTTGCATGCCCACCTACCCTCAATGGAAGCCGGGCAATCCGAGGCCCAATGATCGGCTCCTCATTCTGGAAGATGCCGATCACGACGGCCGGGCCGACAAGTGTACTGTCTTCTACGATAAGCTCCATTGTCCGACCGGCTTCGAATTTTGGAACGGCGGCGTACTGGTTGCCGATCAACCACGCCTTCTCTGGATTAAAGATACCGACGGCGACGACAAAGCTGATCTCGTGGTCGATCTCTTGGACGGCGCGGCCAGCGACGACACTCATCACGCCATGGGCAAGAGCGAGTATTCCAACGGCGGCCTGCTCCACACGCTCGAAGGCATCTCGATGAGCACCACGATCGAGACCCCTTGGGGCCCCTTCCGCCGCCGCGATGCCTCTGGCGCCTACATCTTCGACCCGCGCACCTTGAAGATGCGCCATTATTCGACTCCCGGTTATGGCAACCCCTGGTGCTATGTGTTCGACCAATGGGGCCAGGGCTTCGTCGGCGATGGCACCACTGCGCAACAACATTGGGACTCGCCCCTTTCCGGCGCCGAAGTTTCTGGTCGTCGTGGAATCGACCCCGTGTTCAACAATCAGGGTATGCGGCCCTGCGTTGGCAGTGAGTTTCTTTATACTCGCCAGTTTCCAGACAACGTCCAGGGACAGTTCATCTACGGGTGCGTGATCAATATGAACGGCATTCCGCGGTTCGACGTTCACGATCAGCAATCCGGCTTCGTCGGCGGCCGCGTGATGAAACCTGCGCCCGAGGGAAAACCCGACGCACAGCCAGAGCCCGACGATCTGCTCGTCAGCAAAGACAAAAACTTCCGCCCCGTCGATCCGCAGGTCGGCCCCGACGGCGCGGTTTGGTTCGGCGATTGGTGCAACGCCCTCATCGGCCACATGCAATACTCCCAGCGCGATCCCAACCGCGACCATCTCCGCGGCAGAATTTATCGGCTGGTCTACAAGGATAAGAAGCTGCTGGACCCAGTTGTTCAGTTTGACAAGACCGAGACCGAACTTCTCGAACAGACCCGTGCCTATGAGCTGCGCACTCGTTACCGTGCTCGTCGCGAGTTGCGGGATCGGCCAAGGTCGGCGGTAGCCGCGGCAGTCAAAAAATGGGTTGACCGCCTTGACAAAAATGATCCAGAGTACGATCGCCTCCGCTGCGAAGCGCTGTGGGCTCTGCAAAGCCATCATGCCGTTAATCCCAACTTGCTTAACGACGTGTTGAAATCCAAAACACCAAACGCCCGGGCAGCGGCCATGCACCTCGTGGCCGACGAAATGGACTACATCCCCAACGCCGTTCAGCTTCTTGCCACCGGCGCTCGCGATGTAAATCCACGCGTTCGCCTCGAAGCTATCCGCGGCCTCAGCTTTTTCCCTACGCTCGTCTCGGCCAAGGCCGCACTCACTTCGCTCGATTTTCCTAGCGATCCGTGGATCGATTACACGCTCGAACACACGCTTGTCGCCCTCGAGCCAGTCTGGAAGCCGGCTTTCGAAGATGGCTCGCTGACGACAGGCAATGAACGGGCGACCGAGTACATTCACGGTTATTTCCTGCGCCGAGCGCCGTCGATCTTGGCACAAGCCCAGATCAAAACGCTTGTGAATCCCGATATCTCAGGCAAGCAGCGAGCCAAGGCATACGCCGATATCGAAAAACTCTCCGGCAACGCCGATAATGGCGCCCGCATCTTCGGCCGGGTTTGTGCCAGTTGCCATAAGATCGGCAAAACCGGCTATACGTTTGGTCCCGAGCTTACGGACGTCGGTAAACGGCTCAATCGGCACGACATCGTCGAGTCGATCATCGAGCCCAGTAAGAAAGTGGACGCGAAATATGTGACCACGAACATTATTACGAACGACGGCAAAATTCTCGTCGGTTTTATTCTTTCCAAGACGAACGATTCGGTGACGCTCCTACTAGCAGGAGGTAAACAAGAGACGGTTGCCAACAAGGACATCGATGAAATGGCCGAAACCAAGCAGAGCAGCATGCCCGAGAACTTGGCCAGCACACTCGCTCCCTCTGAGTTTCTCGACATCGTTGAGTACCTGACGACACGCAAGTGATTGGTAAGGAAGAAGGTTAAACTACAGACAACACAGGGGGCACAGAGAGCCCCGATTTGAATTGACGAAAAACTGGAAAGGGAAACGCATTTATAATTGAGGCAGCCGGGAATGAAAACGTAGGGGTGGCACGCCCTGACGCTTTGGGAAGGGCGTGGTTCGCCGAACTGTGCAGTTCCATACCCTTCGAAGACTCAGGGCGCGCCACTCTACGCTGTTAACTTTAAAAGGATCTCACGCAGAGACGCAGGGGAGAGTGGGGAGAATGAATGGAACCACAAAGACACGAAGGACACAAAGAATCTTGGAAGTGGCTGCAAAAAAGACTTGCTCATTCTCTTCCTTCTTCGTGATCTTCGTGTACTTCGTGGTTCCATTCATTACTCTGCGCCTTCGCGCCTCTGCGTGAGTCTCTTTTGAAAGGGTTAACGGCGTAGCGTGCCACCCGAAATTCCCGGACGCCCTCATTTATCATTGAGCATAAAATTGAATTGGGTCATCATGGATTCTGAACCCGTACGATTCGCATTCTTCTTCCTCGGTGAACTCTGTGTCCTCTGTGGTTAATTCTTCAGCAATAAACGGCGATCGCGGCAAGTGGATGGCCTTGGCGGCCGCGCTCTTGGGTTGGTTGTTCGATGGTTTTGAGATGGGGATGTTTCCCCTGGTTGGGCCAAAGGCGCTCGGCGAGTTGCTCCAGACGCAAGCGCAGGCGCAAGCAGGCACGGCTGCCCAAGTTCCCATTAATGTGACCGGTTGGTTCGCCGTCATCATGGCGATGTTCCTGATCGGCGCGGCGACCGGCGGCGTCGTGTTCGGCTGGATGGGCGATCGCCTCGGCCGCGTGCGCGCCATGTCATTGAGCATTCTCACCTATGCCGTGTTCACCGGTTTGTGCGGCTTTGCAACCGAGGCCTGGCACATTGCCGTGTTGCGATTCATCGCTTCGCTCGGCATGGGCGGCGAGTGGGCGCTCGGCGTATCGCTGGTCATCGAGTTGTGGTCCGACCGTTCGCGCGCATTTCTGGCCGGTCTCATCGGCGCCGCCGCAAACGTCGGCTATTTGTTCGTCGGTCTGATCAGTTTGTCGCTCTTGAGTTTTATCACGACTATTGGCAACATGCTGCAAGCAATTGGCCTGTCCGAAACGCTGGTCGAACAGCTTTTGCGGCATGATGGCTGGCGCTTGATGATGATCATTGGCGCTCTGCCGGCCCTGCTCGTCTTCTTCGTCATGATGCTGGTTCCCGAGTCGCATAAATGGGAAGCGGAGCGCGACAAAGGCGCCACGTCTCATTGGGCCACCCGTGACTTGCTGGGTGTTTTAATCGGTGCGATCGGCGCCGCGGCGGTCGTTTTTTTGTGGTCTCCGATGTTCGACGAATGGGCGATCAGGCAAGCGGCCGCTGAGGTCAGCACGCTTCCCGCGTGGGCCAAGCTCGTTCGCACCGCAGGTTCCGCGGTTGGACTTGTCGTCGCGCTCGTCGGATTCCTCTATCCCGTCGGTCGATATTTGGAACGGGCTGAGATCGCCGGTGTGCTCGATCCAGGGGATCGCAGCCGATGCATCCGACGCTTGCTGTTGGGCGCTTCGTTGGCCGGTGTCGCGCTTCTAGGGACCTGGGGATCCTTGCAATGGGCTTCCAAATGGGCGATCTCACTGTCCGATCTATTGCCTGCTGACGGCGGGCCATATTACGCCAAAGAATATACGCAAATATTCACGGCGCTAGGCGCCATCGTGGGCACGATTGCCGCCGCGTTTTCGGGCGACTGGTTGGGCCGGCGAATCACTTACACCTTGCTGTGCATTGGTTCGTTCGTTTCGCTGGTGTTTCTTTATCAATGGAACCATATTTACGGCACCCACTTTCTGTGGTCGGTCTTCGCGGCGGGCGGCATCACCGCCGCGTTTTACGG
>CAZGMU010000006.1:0-1200 GCA_964526975.1 uncultured Planctomycetaceae bacterium | reverse complement strand
AGCTGTTTCCAGCCAATATTCGTGCCACGAGCCAAGGCTTTGCGTTCAATTTTGGCCGCGTGATCGCTGCGGTCGGTACGTTGCAAACGGCGGCCCTCACAGCATGGTTCGCCATCGGCATCAAACCGGAGCGTGTTGAACTCGATGCCTTTCCGAAAGCGGGTGCTAGTCTGGCGGTCATCTACTTGATTGGTGTGGTTATCATCTGGCTTGGGCCCGAAACAAAAGGCAGGCCGTTGCCAGAGACGATGCGCGATATCTGACACGATTTCTGTGCCTGGCACAGCGAGTGACCCGCAAGTTTCAACGCCGCCGATCATACCCCTACGCTTGTCATTCCCGTGCAGGCGGGAATCCAGAATTTCGGCTCTCGACCGTTTGGATTCCCGCCTGCGCGGGAATGACGTGTAATGCTACTACAGCCCGTGGGGCCGGACATGCTTGGCCAAACACGCTAGCCAGCAACGCTTGAGGAGCGTTTTGAAATATTCCACTCACTTACCAGCAGCGTTCTTCAGAAACGCCACAAGATCGGCCAGCTCTTGGGGCGTCAATTGCTTATCCAGCCCGGCCGGCATGATCGAGACGGTGCTCGGCTGAATCTGGTCGACATCGTCGCGAGCAACTCGCATTTCCTGGTTAGGGCCTGTCGCCAGAATATATTCCTTTGAGCTCTCGTCACGGATCACCCCATTAATGATCTTGCCATCCTGCGTCGTGACAACCATCGGTTCGTAGCTGCGAACGAAGCTTAAACTGGGAAACAAAATCGATTCCAGAATATCCCGCTCACCACGCGTCTTGCCCACATGCGTCAGATCGGGCCCGGTCGTGCCGCCCGCGTATCCGAGGCGGTGGCAAGTTGAGCAGGTCGCTTTCGAACTGTAAAAAACTGCATGCCCACGCCGGGCGTCTCCCGTCGCCATAAGTGGCAGTAGCTCCTCAACATGCTTGCGCTGCGCGGCCGCGCCGATATTGACGATCGACTCGAGCTCGATAATCCCTTTTTGTACCTTAGGCCCGTACTTGGCCAACGATTCCCGCAAGAGGTCCATTCGCACCGAGGGCAGAGAAGTCGATTTTTTGAGCGACGAAATTAGCTCCAATCCGATTGTCTCGT
This sequence comes from uncultured Planctomycetaceae bacterium, assembly GCA_964526975.1. Classification (GTDB taxonomy): domain Bacteria; phylum Planctomycetota; class Planctomycetia; order Pirellulales; family Lacipirellulaceae; genus JABDGM01. The sequence goes on along the minus strand of CAZGMU010000006.1, from coordinate 80 downwards.
CCGTCGACCGCTCGAATGGTTTCAGCAGCCGGCTCAACTCAAGAGGCCCCACCGATTCAATTGTCGCACCCAACTTATGG
>CAZGMU010000005.1:16112-33582 GCA_964526975.1 uncultured Planctomycetaceae bacterium | reverse complement strand
TCGCTGGCTGCGGGCTGGCGTGGGTTTGAAAAATCACCTTTCGCAGGAGATTAGCTGATGAGTGCGTACTACCAAGTTTCGGCCGTCGTCAAAGCAGATGGCTCGCTCTACATGGGTCGCGGGGCCGAAACCGTGCAGGCCGATTCGGCCGCGGCGGCGGTTGCCCAGATCGAGGCCAAATTTGCCGGCCTCGCGAAGTTTTCGGCCGGCGCAGTCGAAGTTACCGCGCGTCGCCTGTCAGTGCTCGACACGACGACGCTCGCCGACGGCCGGCACCCGATCGGCGCGGACTACGAGTATTACGTCGACGCGGCCGGCAAGTTGCAGGTGATGCCGCGCGTCCACGGCTATAGCGAGGCAGAGTGGTTCGTCGTCGTCGGCGTTTCGCCGGCCGTCGAAATGCTCGGCCACTCGTTGCCGGCGTCGCGCACGGTCGAACTTGTGATCGCTTAGTTTTTCTCTCGCTTCCACGCCGGCGGCAACTTCGCCGCCGGCTCGCTGAAATCCAATAACCCCAAGGTGATAGCGATGATCCTAACAACGATTAACGGCGGCGCGTTGTCCGAGCAGGCTTTCACGGCGGCAATCCTCGCCCTCGCGCAAGAAAAGCAGATCAGCGTCGATGTCAGCGTGGAAGGCGGCCTCAATGTCGACGCGGTGCAACGCGACCGCGAGCAGCTTTTGCAAGATGGCTTGCGGCCGCTCTACCAATCGCGAATTGGCGATTGGTGCGAGGAAATTTTTGGTGACACTGCCAATGGTCGCCGCTGCATCTTGAGATACGCGTGCGAGCAGCGCGCCGACGAGCGAGTCGCCACCAAAATCGTGGCGCGCTACGAAATGGGCGGCCATTAATGCACCCCGCCACCAAAAAACGGATCAAGCGTCGGCTCCTCAAGGTGCAGCACGAGTGCATTTGGTGCGGCAAGCCGTGGGAGCAGTGCAGCTTGATCACATTGGAGCATTTGATCCCGCGCGACAAAAACGACAGCCCATTCGCGCTATCGTGCGTCGAGTGCAACGGCAAACGAGGGCCGCGACCACACGCACCAAGCGGATCAATCCGCACAGTGGAGGAGGCGATTAAGCTCGCCGAAGCGTGGCGACCGCCACCACAAGAGATGTCGATGCGAGAATGGTGGGATTTTTTTGGGGATGACGAGCAGTGAGCAGCGTCGCCGCCGGCTCAATCAATCAACACTAACCAAGGGGATGAACGATGAGTGCTCACCACAAAAGCAACCTAGGCAAATTTGGCAACTCGCTGGTCGTCGATATCAACGGCTACACCTACACGACAGCCGAAGAGTGGCTCGCCGCTCCGGTGGACATGCCCGCCGCTGACCGTGCCGACGCGGAATACATGCGGGAGTGGGCGCAGGAGCAAGCCGATCGAGCGAACGAGGCCCTTGCCGCAGCGTCGGCGGCTGCCGAAAACTGGCAATCGCAAAACGCCTGATGCCTCGCCCGCACACCACGCCGGCGGCAACTTCGCCGCCAGCTCGCTGAAACCAAACAACCAAGAGGATAACGATGACGACTGTAGACCTTAGCAAATACGGTACGTACACAATCACTTATGCGTGCGGCCACGCCGTTGAACAACGCGTGTTCCCCGCGCATCGAGCGAAGGATGAGTCTTCGTCGCAGCGCTGTCTGGCGTGTGACGCCAAGCGCCGCAAGGATGCAGCGAAAATCACCCGCAAGCTGACTGGTGAGGTAGCCGACGATGCCGGCGTGTTGCACTGGCGTCTAGCGGCCACGGTCGCGGCCGTGCGCAAGGCGCTGGAGGCGGCTGGTCTCGGCGACGAGGTGCGGGAGTATCGGCGAGACGACGGCGACGACGAAGCCAAAGAACGCCGCATCCACGCGCGTGCGCTGCGCGTCATGCAGGCGGGGCGCGTGCCCTGCGCGTGTGGTGCAAATGGCTCGTGGGACGACACGATCAGTGGATCGATTGGGGGCAAACCGGCGCTGTGGGCTGCCTGTCCTCGCTGCTACGGCTCCGCTGTTGGCGGCGGCATAACGGGAGACGCCGCCGCAATGGTGCGGCAGGCGATCGCCGCCGCGGAGCGCTGCGGTGCTGATGTGGATGCGTGGGTCGATGCAGCCTAACGGAGCAAGCAGACATGCAATGGTACATTTCGGCGGCGGCGGTCAAACAGTATGTCGCGATCTGCGGTTATTCCGCCGACGATGACGCTTTCGACCGAGCCGCCAAAGAACTCGAGGTGCTAACGCGCGATGCGAAACTCGCGCAAGATGTAGACGAAAAACACCGCTCTCAACTGTGGCGTGTCAAGGCGACGGTGCGAGGCAAGAGGACGCGACTGGAATTCGTGGTGTCTCTGGCCGAGCGCGAAGAAGGATCGCTGCCACAATTGATCGCAGTGCGAAACAAGGGGCGATAACTACGGCTTGCGGCGGATTTTTCGCTCCTGTCGGGGAGCGTGGATTGAAACCTACTGGACGGGAAAGCTCGCGAAGAGAAATGGATTTATGGGTATCCAAAAAATTCGGGAAAAGTACGGCAAGAACTTAAAAGGCCGGCAAGCGCTCAATGCGGCGGTGCGCGCCGAAATTATCGGCGGCAATGCGATCCTCGACGCCACCCAGGCGACGCACGCGTTCTTGGCTAAGCGTGCGTCGGAACATGGCGAGTGGGCGGGGCGCGTGCAGCAAGCGCACGACCTTTTGGAGGGCGTCGCCGTGGAAATGCGCGACGCGGTGCTCGCGCGTTACAAGGAGAGCGACGAATAATGCCGCTCAAAGAACTGCGCGAAAAATATCAGGCGTCGAAACCGCGGGTGGCGATCAATCGGGCCATTCGGGCCGAGTGCCCCGGCGGCGACGAGGCGCTCGACGCCAAAGATTATTGGTTTAAGATCGCGGAGCGCGACGGCTGGCGCGACCACCGCGACGAACCGACGACGCCGGCCTTCGCTTACGCGCTGGCCGACGCGATTGTGAAAAAAATGGAAGATGCCATTCGCGCGCGGTGGGGGATGCCACCGCGCAGCGCGGAATAGGAGCGAAACACAATGAGTGAGGAACGCCAAAGAGTTAACGCGTCGCTGCCGGCCGGCTTGTTGGCGGCATTTGACGACTATTGCCGCGCGCATGGGCTCAATCGCAGCGAAGCCATGCGCGTGGCGATTTCGCGCATGCTCGCGAAGCCGCCGAAACCACAGGAGCGCGAAGCGGCGGCAGTCGCCACCGGCGCTGCCGCGCATCGCAAGACGGGCTAAGCAGCACGCCGGCGCACGGCCGGCGTGTGGCGTTGCCAGTCGCACCCTTCGCCGTGTATGTGCTCGGCCCAGCGGCGGCGAATGACGTCGGCATAGTGCGGATCGATTTCGACGACGCGGGCGGTGCGGCCCGTTTGTTCGCAGGCGATGAGCGTGGTGCCGCTGCCGGCGAAGACGTCGAACACGATTTCCCCCGCGGCCGTGCTGTTCGTGATGAGCCGCTCGAACATCGAGACGGGCTTCATGGTGGGGTGCTCTTTGTTTCGCATCTTTGGCGCGTACGCGAGCAGCGTCGATTGCTTGCGGTCGCCATGCCAGCGATGCGGCGCGCCGGGTTTCCAGCCGTAATAGCAGGGCTCGTGTTGCCAATGATAATCGGCGCGGCCCAAGACGAAGCGAGTCTTCGCCCAAACCAAATGTTGCCGAATGGGCCAACCAACGGCGGAGCAGGCCGCGAGAAACGGTTCCGACTTCCCCGCCGGATGCCACAGATAAAAAGCTCCGCCGGGCATTAAATGCGCGTCGACGGCGACGAGGGCCGCTTTGAGAAATCGCTGAAACGCCGCAGCGTGCTGCCGATCGCCGGCAATCGTTAGTTTGTCTTTCGTGCGGCCCGTGTAACCGACGTTGTACGGCGGATCGGTCAGCAGCATGGCGGCTTGTTCGCCGCGCATCAGCTTGGCCAGCGTTTGGGGATTGGTCGCGTCGCCGACGATCAGACGATGGCGGCCTAAACGATAAACGGTGCCGGTTTTGCTGTTTGGTGCGGTTGGGGTGAGACGATGCGTTTCCTAGCCTTGCCCTCGTGCTTGTTCACGTCGGCCGGGTCAGGATCGGTCGCAGCTCTCACCTTGCGGCCGATCCGTCTTTCCCTTTCGCAATTGGTAGGCCCGTCAGGCTTCCCCAGGCAAATGGCGGGCGAAACGCGCCCTCTAAATGGGGCGCGGCAAAATCGCCCGGCCGCGTCCCCTTCGGACGCCGCGGACAACGCGGGCTAAATGCCGCCGCGGAGCCAAGTTGCTGCCGCTAGCAATCTTCTGCCGTTGACAGTTTCCCCGCCGCTTCGAAACTTGAGACTGACGCGGAAACGTCCTCCCCGATTGTCTCAATGGCTCTGACGCCGCTTTTTCGCTCGAGCGAAAAAAGCGGCATGACAGCCGGCGAGCAAATTGTCTCCCCGCGCCGCCCTCGGTTGGGCTGCGCCTGTGGATGATTTGCTCGCCGGCTTTTTTTTCGCGCGGACGGGGAGCGTTTTCGAGGGGAGGGGGATTGATGCCACTTTTCCACAAGCACCTTGCACCGGGCCAAGCGCTCGAGCTACGCGTTGGCGGCGCCGAGACGATCGCCACACTGTACGTGCTCCGCGCAAACGGCAACCGGGCGAGCGTGCAGCTCGATACGCCGCTCGTGTATCGCATGACGACGAGCGGCCGAGAATCGGTCGATTTGCTCGCCGGCGGCGAAGTGCGGCTCGGCGATTGTTTTCAAATTTCCGACGACGAGCTGCTCGCGCAGTTTGTCGTCGTGCGGCTCGGCAAAGGGCAACTGGCGATTTCGGTTGACGCGCCGCCGAAGTGGCGCAGCCAGGTGCACACGATGCCGCTCACTCCGGGGGAAGCGTGATGGCGAAGGACGTCAAACCGACCCGCAATAAAAAGCTCGCCGAGAAGGTGCGGCGGATGCTCGCGGCGAAAGATAAAGGCCGCGCTGCCTACACCGAGGCTGAACAGCTCTTCGAAGAGATCCACCCGCTGCTCGAAGTGGGCGAGCAACTCGACATCGGCGAGGGGCAACTCTTCGTAATCGTCGACAACTTCGCCACCAAGAACAAAGCGTTCAAACAGGCGGGCGTGTCGCGGTTCGAAGGCAAAGTGATTAACACGTGATGGCGGCCGGCGACCGAATCAGCACGCGGAAAACGGGGCGCTGGGACGTGCCGCGGATCGTCGAGATCGAGCGGCAATGTTTTCCGCAGCCGTGGGACCGCGACGATTTTCGCGCCGTGCTGCGCGAGCCCGACGGCTATTGCCTCGTCGTGCAAAGCGAAGAGCGGATTGTCGGCTATGCCGTGTACTACTTGAGGAAACAACAGATCGAACTGCTGAACTTCGGCATCGAACCGACGTTTCGCCGCCAAGGCTTCGGCCGTCATTTGCTCGGCGAACTGACACGAAAAATCGACAGTCGCATTCGGCAAGCGATGGTCGCCGTGGTGCGGGAAACCAATTTGCCGGCGTTGGCCTTTTTGCGGGCGTGCGGATTTGTCGCCGAGCGTTTGCTCAAAAAGCACTACCTCGACACGCCCGAAGATGCGATCGCCATGTACTACCGCGGCCCGCAAGTGCGCCGCCGCTTTACTTGGACGAAATGATGTTTCTCGAACCTCCCTACATTCGCTTCGCCTACGACGTGAACGGCAAGCAGCGTTTTGCCGGCTGGCGACGTCTGTATCAGCTTAGCGCCGATTTTATCTATCGCGACGAGCGGGGCGTGCTGAAACCGATCGTCGTGCCGGCCGGAACCGTCAGCGATCTGGCAACCGTGCCGACGATTCCTTTCGCCGTGATCGGTGCGGCGACGTCGATCGCCGCCAGTTGGCTCGTGACGGAATTCTTCGGCGACCTGGCCGCGTCGGCCGTCTCGGCCCTGCTGATCGCCCTCGTCGCGCTGCTCGTCGGCTACTTTCGTCCCGATGGCCCTTGGGCGGCGGCGGCCATCATTCACGATTATCTCTATCGCACCGGCAAGGCGACTCGCGCGCAGGCCGATCTCATTTTTTACGAAGTGATGGTCGAAACGGGCGTCGCGGTGCCGGTGGCGCTCGTGATGTGGCTGGCGGTGCGGGTCTGGGGCTGCTTTGCGTATGGGCAGCGCAAAGTGGTGCTGCTGGCGATCGTCGTTCTCTTTGGCTGCGCAGCGAGCGCCGAAGCGGAACGGGTGCTTGTGGTGTTTTCCGACCCGGCGACTTGCCGTTATTGCCGCCGCCTCGAGCGCACGCTCGGCACGCGGGAAGTGCAAAACAAACTGGCCGCCGAAAAAGTTTCGGTGCGGTTTTCCAATCCCCGCCGCGTTGCGCCGGCAGTTCTCGCCAAATACCGCGTCGACATCATGCCGGCGCTGCGGCTGCTCGACGTCGACGCGACCCAATCGATCGAGCGCAATGCGCACGACGGCGATTTGCCGGCGGCGGAACTGCTCAAATTTTTGGAGGCTGCCGATGCCGCGCCTTAATCTCAATCCGATCGATCCGCACCTCGACAAATTGCTGTGGGGGGCGCTCTTCGCCATCACGTTATCGGCATTCGTTTCCTGCGCCGGCCCGGTCGCCGCCCAAACGCCGCAGATCATGCCGGCCGACGAACTGGCCGAGCTGCGGAAACTGTTGCCGCGCGTCCCCGACGCCGAGATTCAAGCCATTCTCGACGATCCGACCACGCTCTTTTATGACGAGCGCAGTATGCCGCCCGCGTATTTGATCGGCGGCGGCCCGCAAGGGAATCAATCGCCGCTGCGACCGGCCGACCCGAAGCGGAACGCCTCGCGCGACGGCCGCGGCACCGAGCAGAGCAAAGGGGATGGCGCCGGGGGAAATGCGAACGTCGATTTTCCCTGGAAGATGGTCGCGGGCGGCACCAATTTAACGCTCAACACGCGAGCGGTGAAATTTCAATGGCTGCCGAAGCAAAAGAGCGGCCAGCCCTTTCCGATCGTCTATTACCGCACGGTTTACCGGCACCTCTTCAATCCGGGGGACCGCACGGCTGGCATCGCCTGGATTCATCCGGTCGGCACCGTTTATGGCGAGCTGCTCTTGCAGCGATTGCCCGACGGCAGCGACGTGCCGTTCGAACTGCGGGTGCGGCGGCGCGGCGAAACGTGGACGGTGCAAATGTTCGAGCCGTTCGGCACGCCCGCTTCGCTCGCCGCAGAAATTAAACGGCGGCGCCCGCGCTGGTCGGCCGATCCCTTTTTGATTGCGGCCGTGCTCGATCTGGAAAACAAGCACAAGCCGCTCGCCGAAGACAAGCTCGAAAAAACTTTTCCCGGCGCGACCTACGCGCGGCAAGGGCGTTTGACCACGGGCGACGACGTGCTCGCGATCAAGCTGGCGGGGAAAGTCGATCGACTGTTGCCGCTGAATGACGATCGGCTCGTGCAAGAACTTTGCTGCGATCGCGCGTGGGAAGAAACCACCGATAGCGAGTGGCGGCCCGGGGCGGCGATGCCGACGGTGAATCTCCCCGGAGACGACGAAATCACTGCAGCGTTTTCGGGGCTGATGTCGCTCGATCTTGTGGCGAAACGCGATGTCACCGAAGAGGCGAGTTACGTGCATATCAAGCCGGCCCGTTATGCCGGCCCGTTCATGGGGAAAAACGAAGTCGATTGCGGGCAGTGCCACGAGCACACCGGTTTATCGGCCCGTTCGTTTGATCAAGGTCGCGGCTGGTACGGGTGCGTCCGTGGCAGCGATCAAATTTTAAGTTGGCACCCGTTCGAGCCGGCGGCTTACGTCGGCCAGGTGCAACCCGCGGTGACGACGACGGGCCCGAACAACTGGATTCCGCCGCTGCGGAAAGAATTTGTCACGGCGGGACTGGTCGAGCGGTACGAGCCGGCCCGGCATGTGGCGAAATGGTATTTCACCGTGCGGTAAGGGCCGCACGCCGATTCACACTGTTTGTTGTTTCTTTTGGAGGTTTTCCGATGCGAAGTTTTGTGATGCTGACGGTCGCCGCCCTCTGCGGCGCAATGTTGTGCGTGGACGATGCGAGCGCGCAAGGCTGTTCGGCCGGTTGCAACGTGGGGACGCGTCAAGCGGCCCGCGTGCAGGCCGAGCCCGATCCGGTGCCGCAAGCGCTGGCGAAGCTCGAAGTGCCGAAGAGCGAAATGCGCGGCTTCAAAGCGCCGGAAGTGGTGGCACAGCGGGAAGCGAAGCCGCTGACGACGCTCGCCGCCTATCGCACCGACGGCGAACCGATCGAAGCGCAGCCCGTGGGGCTGAACCTTGGCTTTATCAATGCGGGCAATCGCGACGGCCGCAGCGCCGACGTCGAAGCGCTCATCGCGCGGGATCGTGCACGAGCCGCGGCCGAAAGCCAGCGGATCGATGCGATTCAAAGCGAGGTGGCGCAGCTTCGCGCCTCGGGTCGCCCGGTGAGTGCCGAAGAAGTGCAGCGCGCCCTCGACCAGGTGCGCACGGAAACGAGCCCTAGCCGCATGACGGCCGCCGTCGTGAGCGATCCGCAGTTTCAGGCGGTGCTGTCGGGCGTCGTCAACAGCGTGCTCGACGCCCGCGGCGTCGGTGCCGGCCCGGAAGCGTTTGATATCGAGATCGTGCCGGTCGAATAAGCCGCCGCGATCGCCGCTTGGCACACTTTTTTGACGAGCGCGGCCGCGGCACTCCACAAGAGTCGCCGCGGTCGCTGTTTCCCTTTCTTGCCCTGGGTGCGCGATGGCTTCGCTCGACTTGCCGGCACTGATTTCAAAATTGCGGGAAGACCCTTCGGCCGTGCTCGCGGAACTCCACGAGCGGAACGTGCCCGAACTGGTCGCCGTGATTTCGCACCTGCTGATCGACCAAGGGGGCATCGGTAGCAAGCTCTTGGCGGTGCTGCCGGCGAAGTGGCGCGCGTACGCGAAAATTGCCACGTGGACGATCTCGCTGCTGTCGGCGTTTGGCGGGGGCTTTTCGCTGAGCAGCTTGCTCCCCGATCGACCGGCGCCAGCCCCGGCCGCCGTGCAGCAACCGGCCCAAAAGCCGGCAGCACTCGATGCGACCAAGCCAATCGCGCCAGCCAAACCGCTCAAGTTTCGCGTGCGCGTGCGCGATTCGGGCACCGGCAAAATCCTGGGCGAGCACGAAACATCGGCACAAATCGATTTCGGCGGTGCGGGCCGCCTCGTCATCCTTGGGAGGCCCGCGCATGAGCGCAGCGACGGAAGACAGCAAAGCCGGCTGGTCGATCGACTGGAACAAATGGGCGAATATCGCCACGGTGGCGACGGCCGTCGGTGCGCTCGTGCTTTCGATCGCGACGGCCCTCGGCTCGTGGCGTGAAGACGATCGGACGCTGCGCAGCGACGTGGCGAGTTTGCAAACGAGCCGCGACGAACTGCGCGACTGGAAGACGCGGATCGAAGACAAACTAGACCGCATCCTTTTCGAGTTGAGAAAGCCATGAACCACTTAACCGTTTTAGAAAACAACTTGGCCGAAGCCCAAGCACTGATCGCCGAGCTGCGCGAGTCGGAGCGACGTTGCGTCGCCGAAATCAACAGGCTCGGTCCGCAAGAAGGGGCGCGCGGCACCGACTGCCCAATCTCGGCCCGCATTGCTGCACTCGATGCGCAGCGGCGCGAATTCGCTGCGGGCCGTGTTGCCGCGGCGAAACAAGCTGCGGTGCTAGCCGGCCTGATTGCCAAGGCGCGTCGCGCTTTCGCGGCGTAGCGCAGCCCTTCACAATTTTTGCCCGCGAATCGCAAGGAGATTCAAACGATGACGATGCTCGGCAAAGCCCGCCTCACTCAAACCATCACGGCCGGCATGGTGCGCACATGCTGCCTCGCCATGGGCATGCGGCCCGCGGGCCACTGGAACGCGGCAGCACATCGACCGCTGTCGATTCTCGATCCGGGGAAATTCGCCCGCTTCGCCCAGCGTGACGGCCTGCGTCTGCCGCGGCGGCTCGCGCAAGGGATCATCACGCAAGCCGAACTGCGCGACTGTCTCGCCTTCGCCAGCCGGCCGTTTCGCCTGCTGCTCGACTCATTGCTCGTCGGCGGCGGCCTGAAATGGGCCGATTCATGGCAAAATCTCGTCGTCAACGAGGGGCTTGATCACCTGCTCGACGTGACGCTCTCGGGCGGCTCGCAGGATACGTCGTGGTTTGTCGGCCTGCTCGCCGCTTCCCCATCGCCGCTGGCGAGCTGGACCGCGACGGAAATCGCCTCGAATGATTTCGTCGCCTACGACGAGTCAACGCTCCAAGCCTGGACCGATGGCGGCGTTTCTTCGCAAAGCGTGAGCAACAGCGGATCGCCGGCGACGTTCACTTGCAGCACCAACGGCAGCAGCATCGGCGGGGCGTTTCTCATTGGCACCAACGCCAAGGCGACGCCGGCCGGCACGCTCTATGCCGCGGGCGCATTCAGCGGCGGCAATAAATCGCTCGACGACGGCGACACACTTGACGTTACGGCGAGTTTCACAATGGCTGCGGCGTAGGGGCGATTTCGGAAACATCACGTAGCAGGAATCACCAGCAATGCCTGACATCTTCGTAGAAAACAAGCGGCGCGTCATGGCGCAAAACATCGACGCTTACTTTGAAAACATCGCGACGCGCGGCGCGGCGATTCGCCAACCAGTGCAAGGGTTGTCGGCGATGCGCGCGGAGCTGACGAGCGATGCCGACTTTTCCGAAGCGGACGTTGTAGCGTTCGACGCGCGATCCGTAGAGGCTGCAAGGGCGCTTCTGCTGTTGGTCAAGAGCACGCTGGAAGAAACGGCGACACTGGCGGGCAAGGTCACGATCCAGTTTGACGGCGTGGAGGTTAGCTAGTGTCGCTGCTGACTGACCTCATCGGCTACTGGAAGTGCGACGAAGCGTCGGGCAATCTACTCGACGCTCACGGCTCCAATGACCTCACCGAAACCAGCGGCACCATCGCAGCCGCAACGGGCGTTCTCGGCGGCGGCCGTGACATGGAGGCCGACGATACCGAGTATTTTACACACGCCAGCAACTCAGATTTGTCATTCGGCGACATCGCTTTCACGATCCAGATTTGGATCAAAGCTGAAAGCAATGTTGGCACGCGGACAATATTAAGTAAATGGAACACCGGCGGCAGCGAATCGTCTTTTCGCTTGCGGCACAGTGCGTCCAATCAGCTCAATTATCAGATTGCTGGCAGCGGCACCAGCTTCGAGCGGACGATTTATTTTGCCACGCCTATAGGTTCTTGGCTGCAAGTGCTCATTGACCACGATCCGGTTGGCAACACAATTGGCTGGCGAATCAATGGCGGAAGTCGCAGTACGGTATCGACTTCGATTGGCCTAAATGCTGGCACAGCCGATTTTCGCGTTGGTCATGCGGTCACTGGCTTCGATGGCGTTGTAGACGAGATTGGCTTTTGGAAGCGGCTACTCACGGATGACGAAGCGGCGGCACTTTACAACAGCGGAAGTGGGCTCGCGTACCCATTAACAACAACGGAGAATTTCGATGCCGACCTTTCATCGGAGGCCGAAGCTGATTCTTCTTTCGCCTGCGTCATCACGAAAGCCGCCACTATCTCGGCCGCATCGCTGGCCGACGCCAACTTCGCGACACAGTTCGCGGCCCTGGCACAGTTCGCCGCCGCCGCGCTTGGCAGCGAAAGCGCGGACGCCCGCGCAGATCTCGAAGCGGCGTTCCACTTATCAAGTGCAGCGAGCGCTGCAGCGGACGGCACGTCACACAGGCAAGCGGCCGTCAGCGAGGCAGCGGCTGCCGCGGTCGCGATCGGCGGCGCGAAGGCCATGGCCGGCGATTGCACGATCGCAGCCAGTGCCGGCGATACGTGCGCCGCAGCAACGAGCGGTTACGCGGCAGTTGCTGCCGGTTGTGTTGCCGCAGACGTCGCAATGCCGCGCACGGCCGCAGCAGCGGAAATCAGTAGCACCGCAGCCGCGAACGCAACACACGCCGCGGCCACGACGCATCGCGTCGCCTTGGCAGCACACGCCGCGGCCGGCGATGGTTTGCTGGTCGCGATCGGCACGCGCGTCCTCGCCGCGGCGACCGCCGGCAGCACCTTCGCCGAAGCGCTGCCGCCCCCGAACATTGACTTGACGTTGTCGGTCGCTTCGCTGCGGCGCTTCACCTGCGCAGCGCCTGCACTGCGCACGTTGCCGCTCGATGTCGCAGCGTGCCGACGTCTCCGCCTGTTAGTTCAAGCCTCGAGGGACGCATGACCGAACGCATGCTCAAACAACACGCCGTCGGTGCGCTCATCGACTTTGTGGTGCACGAAGACGGCGAAATTCTCGACCTAACCGGCGCGACCGATTTGAAAGTGCGGCTAAAAAAACCAAGCGGCCAGGTCATCGAGAAAACCGCCGCACTCGCCACCGATGGCAGCGACGGCATCATTCGCTACACGAGCGCCGAGGGCGACCTAGACTTAGCTGGCAAATGGACAGGTGAAGCGGTTTACACACTAGGCATCTACACAGGTGCCACCGCTGCGAAAACCTTTCGCGTCGAAGCGACGTTGGCATAATGGCGTTCCGTTCATTACGCACACTATTCACAAACTCTTTAAGACTTTTTCAGCATAGCGAGAACGATAGTGTACGGGGTTCCTCCTGGGCACCCCCCCGACACGCAAAAGCTCAGCAGGGCAACGTTTTCGCACTAAAGAGCGTCAAATTGTCGAGTAAGTAAGGGCTGCGCAGGGCTGTGAATGGCTGGCAAAAACGATGCGGGTGGGGGGCGGATCGACGCCGGGCTCGTGCAGGCAGCGATCCGAAAGCGTGCGGCGGGGCAACCGCTGACAGTGCGGGAAACGTCCGCGCTGGCGAAGCTCGAAAAGGATCGCGAGGAGCGCGACCGCTGGCGTTTCTATCGCGCAGTGCCGCAAAAACATTTGCGGGAAATGTCGGGCCGGCAGACGAAGCAAATCAACGAACAGGCCGAACGCTACGGGCTGCCGATCGGCGGGCCGGAAGTCGACCTGACAAAGTTCTTTCCCGCGCTCTTCAGGTTTCTCGCCGACAACGCGGCGAAGCTGGCGGCCGATACGCCGCTGGCCGACACGGCCCTCGAGAAACAACGGGCCGTAACGACGCGGCTCAAGGAACTGGATTTACAGGAGCGCGAAGGGCAGCTCATCGCGCGGGGCGAAGTTCACGATTTTTTGATGCGACTGGCGATCGTGCTGCGAAGCGCCGGCGAATTGCTGGCGCGGCATCACGGCCAGGACGCGCAGCAAATTTTGAATGAAGCCCTGGCCGATTTTACCGCCGAAGTCGAAAAGTTTTTTACGGACCAGCACGCCGAATGATCGCCACCCCCGCCCTGCATGCCGAAATGCGGCAGTTTCTCGCCGCCGCCGTCGCTCCGCGGCGGCGCTCGCTACGTGATTTCGCCGAGGCGGAAATCGTCATTCCCAACGGCCCGTTCGATGGCCGGCGGTTTTCGTGTCGCCGGCAGCCGTACACCGCGGCCTGGTTCGACCTCGTCGACTCGAAGCGCTGGCGCCGGCATTTCGCCCTCGGCCCGACGCAATCGGGAAAAACGCTGTGTGCGTTTGTGATTCCGATTTGCTATTACCTCTTCGAAATGAATGAGACGGTACTGATCGGCCTGCCTGATCTCGACATGGCCAAAGATAAATGGCTCGAAGATATTTTGCCGGTGCTCGCACGCACCCGCTACGCTTCGTTCCTCCCGCGCGGCGACGGCCGCCCGCCGGCAATTCGGTTTCGCAACGGCGTGACGCTCCGCTTTATGTCGGGCGGCGGCGGCGATAAAAGCCGCTCGGCCTTCACGTCGCGCATTCTGATGATGACGGAAGTTGACGGGCTCGACCAGCGCGGCGGAACGTCGCGCGAAGCGGATAAAATCAAGCAGCTCGAAGGGCGCACGCGGGCCTTCGGCAATCGCGCCGTGATCTTCGGCGAATGCACCGTTTCCGTCGAGCAAGGCCGCACCTGGCAAGAATACCAGCGCGGCACCTGCACCGATCTTTATTTGCCGTGTCCCCATTGCGGTGAATTTGTGCGACCGGAACGCGACCAGCTTGTCGGCTGGCAGGACGCCCAAACGAAGATCGAAGCCCGCAACAACGCTGCCTTTGTGTGCTCGGCGTGCGGCGAATTGTGGAGCGAAGCGCAGCGAGCCGCGGCCAACGCCGCCTCCATCGCCCTGCACGCTGGCCAAACGCTCGACAAAGCCGGCAACATCCAGGGAGAGCCGCGCGACACCGACACGCTTAGTTTTCGCTGGTCCGCCGTGCACAATCAGTTTCAATCCGCGGGCGACGTGGGGGCCGACGAGTGGCGCTCCGCGCGGGAAGAAGACGAAGACAACGCCGAACGGGAAATGAATCAGTTCGTCTGGACGCTGCCGCACAAGTCGCCGGAAATTGCCGACGTGCCGCTCGTGTGGGGCGAGCTCGTCTCGCGGCAAATTCCGCTGGCGAAAGGCTACGTGCCGGCCGACGCCGACTTTGTAACGCTCGGCATCGACATCGGCAAATACTTGGCGCATTGGGTGCTGATCGCGTGGTATGCCGAAGGCAGCGGGCACATCGCCGATTACGGGCGTTTTGAAATTCCTTCCGATCAACTCGGCGTCGAGGCGGCGATTCTAGCGGCGCTGCGGGAATTTCGCGACGTGATCTTTGCCGGCTGGGCAGTTCCTGGCGCCGCGCCGCGCGTCCCCGATCAAGTCTGGATCGATGCGAAGTGGCAAAGCGATAAGAAGGATGGACCGAAGCCGGTATATGCGTGGTGCCGCGAGACGAACGCGAAACATCCGACCGGGGGCGGCGATCGCTTCCGGCCCTGTCGCGGGCACAGTGCCACCCAGCAGCGCAAATACAAGAAGCCTTCGAAGGTCGGTGCGCAGGTGCGATTTCTCGGCGACGGCTTCCACATTGAGTGGCGGCCGGCGCATCGCGTGCATGTGGTGGAAATCGATAGCGATGCCTGGAAAACCTGGGCACACGGCCGGCTCGCCCCGCCGCTGTTCGATGCCGCCGGCAATCGGACGCCCGGCACGATCTCGCTCCATAAAGCGATGCCGCGCGATCATCAATCGTTTGCTCGCCACTTAACGGCCGAGAAGATGGTGCGGGAGTTTGTCGCCGGCATGGGCGAAGTGATTCGCTGGGAACAAATTCGCAAGCAAAACCACTGGCTCGACTGCGTGATGCTGGCGAGCGGCGCGGCCTGGCTGTGCGGAGTGCGCATCGTGCCAGCGATGATCGCCATGGAAATGAAAGCGCCGGCGCCGCCGCGTCCGGCATTCACAACGCCCGACGGGAGGCCTTATCTTGTGACCGAACGCGAATGAGGCACTTGGGGAGGACGTTTCCAAACCTTACTAATTTTTCCCCGAGGTAAACATGAGCACGAAACGCAATCAGCAGAATGCCGCCAAACGCAACGCCGCACCGCCGACGATCCCGCCGGGCCCGTCGTCGCTGGATGTGGAGCAAGTCGACAGCGTCGACGAGGATGCGGTGGACGAGGAAGAAACGGACGACGTCGAAGAAATCGACGAATTGCCCGCAGAAAATGCGGAAGTGGGCTCGACAGAACCGCCGGCCGCTCCCCAGCATAAGCCAGAGCCGGTCGAAAGCCTCGAGCTAGCCGGCACCGTGACGATTCGCGCGCCGCGGCTGCCTCTTGTGGAGGGAGCCTACATGCAACGCAAAGTCGAAGCCCGCTTGTCGCAGGACCAGCGAAAAGGGCTCAAGATGCTCACGATGGGTTTGCATCACGAACACGCCCGCCTGGCGAGCGGCAAGCACGTCGATTCGCCAGCCGATGCGGTGCGCTGGCTGTTGGAGCAAATTGCCAATGAAACCAATTGAGCCGATTCCGCCGGAACCGGGGACGTTTGAAGAAATCGCCCGTGGCGTTATTGTTCCGTATGTTGAGCCGCGGCCTTCGCCGTGGCCGCAGCTCATTGGCCGCGCCCTACTATTTGGCTCGGCGCTGTGCATTGCGACCACGGCCTATTTCACATTTCGCGCCCTTGAACTGAAGCGCCGGCCAGTCGTTCCGCCACAGCAAGAACGATCGCCGGAAAGGCTTCATTGGCCATCGCTGCCGCGCGAACGCGCGTCGCCCGCCGGAACATGGACTTAAAACAACAGGGGCGCGGCGTGCCGTCTCCAGCGTGTCTCTCCCTGACGCGCCGCGCCCCAGTACGAGTAACGCCGTTAGTTTGACTTGTGTAAAGTTTTTCAGCAACGGGGAAACGCCATGGCGAAGAAATCCGCAGCCGCCGAAAAGAAGCCGGCCAAACGCCCACGCAAAGAGCGCGATCCACTGTGGTACATCGCCGAGGGGTTGCGCCCGCTGGCGGAACCGCTCGACGCCGTGCGGCTCAATCCCGAAAATGCGAAGTCGCACAACGAAGCGAGTATTGCGGCGACGGCCGCGAGCATGGAGCAATACGGCTGCCGGCAGCCAATCGTCGCCAACAAAAAGACGAAAATCATTCTTGTTGGGAATGGCCGGTACCAGGCTGCGGAAAAACTTGGCTGGTCGCACGTGCCGGTGGTCTGGGTGACCGACGATTCGAAAACCGCCACGGGGTATGCCATCGCCGATAATCGCACGGTGCAACTTTCGGAATGGGATCTCGATCGCTTGGCCGAGCAGCTCGCCGAACTGAAAGCCGGCGGCGACTTCGACGCCCTGGCCGATCTGCTCGCGCTCGATGAATTGGTTGGCCCACCGGCGGCAGAAGAGGAACCGCCGGCTGACACTTCGCCGCAGCTCGACGGCCTCACCTATCAAGTGATCGTCACGTGCGCCAGCGAAGAAGAGCAGCGCGAATTGGCGAAGACTCTCCGCAAGCAGGGGCTGAAAGCGAAAATGCTCACGGTTTGATGCGCGCATATTTCTGCGCATCAAGTTGCCGGCTTTTGGGAAGCGGTGAAAGCGAAAATACGCACGGTCGGAATGGCCGCCGCGGTGAATCTTGAGATTCATGGCCGCAGATCGCCGCTAGCTCTGCCGCACAATCCGGCTTGTCCGTGCGCCGGACGGGTTTTCAAAACGCGGGCGGCGCACAACCCTTGCATTATGGGTGCCATCTCTGCCAGCTCGACGCTCGCCGAAATTCGGGCCGAATACGTCGCGACCGCCAGTTATGAGGAAGACGGCGATGTAGCCAAAGCCCAACGCTTTGTCACCGCGTGCCGCGCGCTGCTCGTGATGCTGCCGGCCAATGCGATGCACAACAACATGGCGCAGGCCGGTTTCAACATCGAGCAGATCGCCGCACAAATTAAAACGGCGCAGCAGTTCATTGCGCGGAGCAGCGCCTCGAGCGCCCAAGTTCGCCAAGTCGATTTCACTGATTTTCGCTCATGAAAAAACGCTTCGCAGCGCCCAGCACGATCGGGGAAACGGCCGAGCAGTTTGCCGAGGCCCGCGCCGACTATTCGGCGGCGAAGCGGTCGCGGTTTCGCCGCGTCCGCCGCGGCGT
>CAZGMU010000005.1:8115-16100 GCA_964526975.1 uncultured Planctomycetaceae bacterium | reverse complement strand
CGATTACCACATTCGCAACGAGCATGAATGGCTGCGGATGATGGAAGATGCCCGCGACATGGACCGCAACGATTGCGTGGTCGGGCAAACGATCGATCGCGCCGTCGCGAATCAAATTCAGGACGGCATCAAGCTCGACATCGACACGGGCAACAGCGAACTTGACGATCGGCTCACCGAGAAGTGGGAAGAATGGAGCACTGACGCCGATCTTTGCGACGCGGCCGGCGAAAGCACGTTCAACGATTTTGAAGCGTTGACCTTGCGGCATCAATTCGTCTGCGGCGACAGCATGGTGTTGCCGCTGAAAAATGGCACGCTCGAAGCGGTCGAAGCGCACCGCTGCCGCACGCCGACGAACAGCAAACGCAACATCGTCCATGGCGTCGAACTGTCGCCGACGCGTCGCCGGCTGCGGTACTACTTCACGAAAGAAGATGTTGAACCCTCGGCAGCCCTCTCGCGCGTGGGTGATACGGTCGCCGTCGACGCTCGCGATAAGGCGGGCAATCGGCAAGTGTTTCACGTCTACAATCCCAAACGGTTCACGCAAACACGGGGCATTACGGCGCTCGCCCCGATCTTCGACGTGGCGGGGATGCACGACGATATCGAGTTTGCCAAGCTCGTGCAGCAGCAAACCGTTTCGTGTTTCAATATCTTTCGCCAGCGCGAACTGGATTTTCAGCCGAATCCAAGCGGCACCGCAGCCACTGGCGAACGCAACACGTTGCCGCGTCGTGATGGCAGCCGGCAAACGTTGGAAGGGCTGGCGCCGGGGCAAATCATTGATGGCGAACCGGGCGAAAAGCTAGTCGGCTTTTCGCCGAATGTGCCGAACCCCGAGTATTTCGACCACGTGCGGCTGATGCTGACGTTCGTCGGCATCAATCTCGGCTTGCCGCTGGTGATGGTGCTACTCGACGCGTCGCTCACCAATTTCTCGGGCTGGCGCGGCGCGGTTGATCAGGCCCGACTCGGCTTTCGGCTGTCGCAGCGGCAGCACGTGCGGCGATTCAACAAGCCGGTTTACTGCTGGAAAGTGCGGCAATGGATCAACACCGATCGAAAAATCGCCAGTCTCGCCGCGAGCGTGGGTCCGAACGCGTTCCATCATTCATGGAACCCGCCGAAGTGGAAGTATATCGAGCCGCTGAAAGATGCCACGGCCGACCTGTTGCAACTGCGCAACGGCATGATTTCGCCGCGGCGGCATCATGCGAGCAACGGCGACGACTTTTATCAGATCACCGACGAACGAATTTTCGACAACGTCTACGCGATCAAAGCGGCGAAACAGGCGGCGGTGAAACTGAACGCCGAATTTAAGGACGATCAGCCCGTACACTGGCGCGAAATCCTCGCGCTGCCGACACCCGACGGCGTGCAAATCAAATTGGGCGTTGATAACCAAGAGCGCGAGGACAAGAGCCGTGATTGAAACGCTGCAAAACGTGCTGCTGGCGGGCGTCGAGACGGTGCCGCACCTTGACCAGTATTTTGGTTATTGGGCGATGCTTGAAGAGCATTTTAGGGCGGGCGTGGAAAAGGCCCGTTCGATTGATTTGCACGTGCACTTGGCGACGCGCGGCGGCGACGTGGCGCTCGCAGCGGCGATCGACGAAGAGCCGCGCATGATCGACGGCGTGGCGGTGATTCCGCTCTCCGGCACGATGATGAAAACGGCGTCGAGCATGACCCGCAGCACGTCGACCGTGCTCGTCCGCCGGCAGATTCGTTACGCCGCCAGCAGTTCCGACGTGCGAGGCATTTTGCTGTTGTGCGATTCCCCCGGCGGGACGGTTTCCGGCACGCAAGACCTCGCCGCGGACGTCGCGGCAGCCGCCGGCAAAAAGAAAGTTGTCGCGCTGATTCAGGATCTCGGCGCGAGCGCCTGCTATTGGGTCGCCAGCCAAGCGACGGAACTTTTCGCGGCCAACGAAACGACGCTCGTCGGCTCAATCGGCACCTATGGCGTGGTGCATGACCTTTCGGCGATGGCTGCGAAAGAAGGGATCAAAGTACACGTCGTGAAAGCCGGTGCTCATAAGGGCATGGGCGTGCCCGGCAGCGAAATCACGGCCGAGCAGCTCGCCGATTATCAGCGGGTGATTAACTCGCTCAACGAACAGTTTGTGCAGGGTGTGGCCGCCGGCCGCCGCCTGCCGCTGGCAAAAGTGCATGAACTGGCCGATGGCCGCGTGCACGTGGGCAGCCAGGCGAAGAGCCTGCAGCTCGTCGACGACGTGTTGTCGCTCGACGAAGTTTTCGCCCGCTTCGATTCTCAATCCCTTCACCGCTCACGGAGCAATTCGCAGATGAGCACCACGCAACCCACTCAGGCCGGCGCAAGCAAACCGGCGGAGCTGATCACCGCCACGGTTGTCAATTCGTTCGAACAAGCCGCCTCGCTCGAAGAGTTGATGGAAAATCTATTTCCCGCCGCGGCGATCGAAAATTTGTCGGATGCCGACAACCGGTTCTTGATGCAGCAGCTTAATAAGCGCGCCACCGTCGACAGCGCGCTCAAAGCGCTTGTCGCCCATCAGCGGCAGCAACTTGCCGCGGCTAAACAGTCGAACGCCGAGGCCGACAAGGAAATCAAACAGCTTCGCCAGCAGGGTGGCGCAGGGCTCGGCGTCGACGCGCTCGGCGATGGCACGTCGGCCAGCAAAAAAACGCCCGGCGGCGATGCGGTGGCGCAGGTCGAAGAGAAAGTCACGGCGCTGGTGACCGGCGGCATGACGCCCGAAAAGGCCCGGCAAAAAGTGTTCGCCGACAATCCCGAGCTGCGGGTCGAATACGTCGCCGCCTACAACGAAGCGCACGGCCGCCGCAAGCAAGGCGGCGCGTATCGCGAGAGTTTTGCCGACTAAGCGCCGCACGCCAAGCGATGCCGGCCGTTTCCGTTTTTTCCCGATCAGATTTCCCGTTTTCTGAGATTTGCAAATGAGCCAACAATTAGACTCTCCGCACCTGACGGCGGACACGGCCGAAGAAATCCTTCGGCATCGCCTCGTTCGTTTTAACGCCGCCGGCAAATTTGTGTACTGCGATGCCGGCGAAATGCCGCTCGGCCCCGTCCCCCGGCGCGTCGCCAATGGCGATCCGGCGGCGGCGGAAATTCTCCGCAATAAGCCGGGCACTATTCAAGTGGTGTGCGCCGGCGCTTATGCTCGCGGCGCGCGCGTCTTTACGGCCGCCGATGGCAAAGTCAGCACGACGAACAGCGGCATTTTGGTGGGCGAACTGCTCGCCGCGTCGGGGGGCGACGGGGCGATTGTGGAGTGCTTGCCCGACCTGCGCCGCGTCCCTTACGTGAACGTGGCCCCCAGTGCGGTGATCACCGATACTTCGGTGGAAACGGCGTTCGACAAATCGCTTCATATTCCGGCGGCGGAGCTGGTCGCCGGCTCGGTGCTGCGGGTCAAAGCGAGCGGCATCGTGCTCGACCAAAACAGCACGAACACTTGCGTGCTGCGGCTGAAGGCGGGGACCGAAACGATTCTGACGACGGCCGCCCTGCAGATTGCCGACAACGATCAATTCATGATCATGGCCGACATCGTGATTCGCGAAGTTGGCGAGACGGGCAAACTGGTCGCCGTCGCGGGCCAAGCGTATGACGCCGCCGGCGATGCGTTCGACGTGAACAACAAGGCCGAAGCGACGGAAGATATGACCGCCGGTCTGACGCTCTCGCTGACGGCGCAATTCAGCGCCGCGCATGCCGACAATCAAATTCGACTCGAAATTCTCGAAGTCGAGCACCTGCGCTAAGCCGCGGCGTGCGGGGGATTCACGCGGGAGGGCGTTTCCGCCTTTTTTCCAACCTTTCCGCAGTGAGTTATATCCATGCCTGCCCCTAATAAATCTCTGGCGACGCTGCGCCCCGACCTCGGGACGTTCGTCGAATACGATCTGGCCGCCAGCCATCGAGGCTTTATCGGCCTCTCGATTTTCCCGGTGCTCGAAGTCGCCGTGCAATCCGACGTCTTCGGCAAGATCAAAGCCGAGTCGCTGCTCGAAACGAAGAAAACCGCCCGCGCGCCTGGGGGTGCCTACGGCCGCGGCGGCCACGATTTCGAAGACGACAGCTACGCCTGTGTCGAGAACGGTTTCGAAGAACCGGTCGACGAGCGCGAAGCAAAGATGTATGCGAATTATTTCGACGCCGAGCAGTTCGCCACGCTGCGGGCCCGCGATGTGGTGCTGCGCAATCAAGAGATTCGCATCGCCGCCAAAGTGTTCGATACCAACACCTACACGCCGACGCCCATCACCCACGAATGGGACGATCCGGCGAACGCCGACCCGATCGGCGACGTGAAGAAGGCGAAGATTCGCGCGTACGAAAATCGCGGCGTGATGCTCGATACGCTGGTGATCGCTTGGACGACGTTCGTCAATTTGCAGCACTGCGAATCGATCCTCGAGCGCATTGCCGCCAACGGTGCCGGCGGGCCGATCGAACCGGCAAAAATTACTCGCGCGAAAATTGCCGAAGTGCTCGACTTGCGCCAAGTACTCGTCGGCGATGCGCAAGTGAACGACGCCGGCAAGGGGCAAGCCATGGACCTTTCGCCGATTTGGTCGAAGGAATATGCGATGGTGTGCCGAGCGGCCCAAACGCGCGATATTCGCGAGGTCTGCATCGGCCGCACGTTCCACTGGGGTGAAGACGGCAGCAAGATCGGCGGCTTGGTCGAAAGCTACGATGAGGCGCAGACGCGCAGCACGATCATTCGCTGCCGCATGGATACCCATGAAAAAACGATGTACGACGCGGCGGGCGAGCTGCTGTCGAACATCTACACGTCGGGCTAAGCCGCACGGCGTGATCTGTTTCGTGCTCGATGGCCGCGGCCCGGTAGTTCCCCGCAACTGCCGGCCGCGGCCTACGGCATTTTCCTTGCGAGCCGCGTATGAGCCAGTTTGCCGACCTCATCAGCGAAAGCGTGGTGCCGGTGCTCACCGAGTTATTCGGCGACGTGGCGGGGGGAATCTATACGCCCGACGCGGGCGGGGGCACGCCGATCGCCTGTTCGCTCGTGGTGACCACGACGCGGGCCGTCGACAAGGATCGTCGCACGGAAGATGAACGCGAGACTTATCAAATCATGGTGCCGCGCGAAGTGTGTGCGCACGTTAAACGCGGGGATCAATACTTGCGGCCGGCGGCGGAAGATCCCGATCGTCGACCGCTGATTTGCTCGGGCGAAGCGAGTTATCGCTCGGCCGCCTACGGCGTGTGGAAGTTCACCCGCATGCGGCGGACGGTGCAAGGCAAAGGAATTGGAGACTAACCGATGCCAATCACCGCAACCAGTTCGGCCGCTTTGGCGCTGCACGGTTTAATCGACCTGGTCGCCAACTCGGCAACTTTCCGCCAGCGCGCGGAAGTGGTTGACGCACGCGACGCTCTGTCGCGAATACACCTTACGGAACGGAGCGAACTTAACGACGAGCAGCTCGTGTGCGAAGCGATGCCGCTGGCGATCGTGACGATCGACGCCCACAAGTGGAAGTCTTACGCAGTCGGTTCGCAGCAGCATTTGGCGGCCGAGGGGGGATGTTATCTCGTGCTCGCCGCACAGGCCCGCCTGACTGGCCCCGACGATTGCCCCAAGGATAGCGAATTCGACTTTTTGAATTTTGCCTTCGGCGTGGTCGACGAAATTGCCGCGGCCAGCGGAAAAGGAAACTTCTGGCCGTTTCGGGAAATTGAGCTGCTCGACTATTGCCGCGCGGACATCGATCGCCGCGTCAATGAGGACTTTTGGACCGCTGCCTTTCTTTGCCGCTTCGATGCGGGGGAGGGGCTGTAGATGGCCGTCGTCATCAAAATTACCCAGCTCGAAGAGGGAGTCGACTTACGCCCGCGGCAACTTTCGAAGTATACGAAAGCGGCCCATCAAGAGGTGGGCTATCGCTGGCAAATCGACATGCTGCCGCGGCACTTCACGCCGGCCGCCGCTTCGATTTATCGGCATCAGCGCCGCACGGCGGCTTACCTGAGAAAAAAACGCCGCCTCGCGCGAGCGCGGCCCGATCTGGTGCGCGAGGGTGGGCAAACCGATCTCGTGTTCACGGGCCTGTTGAAACGGCTGATGAAGCGGCGGCATCAAGTGCGGGCGTATCCTTCGCGCGTGACGATCGTGATGCACGGCCCACGTTACTTGCGAATGCAGCCGAAAAACCCGCGACATCCGAACAAAGCCCGCGAAATTTTGACCGTGCTGCCGAGCGAACGGCGGCAACTGGAGGAAGTCGCGGAAAAAGCGTTTGAACGAGCCATGCAGCGGAGCCGCCGGCGACGCAAAAAAACCATCACTTAACCCCACGGAGCGAAGCCCATGGCCGCGCCACGCCTCTATTATCCGCACGCAATTCTTCTGCCCGACACGACGCTACTCAATCAGTTTGAAGATTTGCCGGCGGCCAACAATTACGCCGACCTGGCCGAATACTCGGCGAGCGAAGTCGCTCCGAGTTTTACCGGCAGCCATTCGGCCGCGCCGGCGCTCTCGTTCACCACGACGCAAATCGGCGCGCTGCTCGAACAACTGACCGTGGAAGATGTCGCGGCCAGCCTCGCCGCCGGCAACTGCGACGTGTTCTATCGCCGCGGCCAAAACTTGGGGAGCCGCGTCGCGGCCGTCACGACTAGCCACTTGCGCTGCCGTATGGCGAGCAACGCCTTTCTTTCCTGGGAATCGCTGTCGGTGCGTGATGGGGCGCTCGCCGAGGCGCAAGCCCGTATTTTGCCGGTGTGGGATGAAACGAACGCGCCGATGCAATGGACCGACGGCGTGGCTTTGAGCGGCGCGGATAACATTTCGGAACTTTACACGCTCGGCCCGCTGTACCTAAACGGCACGCTGCTCGAAGGGGTGGGTTCGCTCGATTGGCAGAACAATATCGAGTACGAAGAAATTCGGGCGGACGGCAAAGGATTTATCGTCTACGCGGCGATCAAGCGCGTGCGCCCCGTGGTCACCTTCGATACGACCGACCGCAGCGTGATGGCGACCTATGGGCCTGAAGGGACGGCGCTCACCTCGCTGCAGGTGTTCTTGCGCAAAAAGCAACCGAGCGGCATCAATGTCGATGTCGAAACGGAAGAGCACATCATGCTGACGAGTTACCTCGGCACCATCAAAGCCGACAACGCCGCCGCCCGTGTGCAGTTGCACTTGCGGCAGTTTGCGATCGATACCGAAGTGGCGATCGAAGAAGACTAAGCCGCCTTACTCTTTCTTTGCGGAGTGACCTCATGATGACTGACCAACAACAGGCGGCGCACGAACGGGCGAAGGCCCATTCGCAGCGCTGCAATTTTATTGCGCGGGCCGCGCAGCTTGTTTCGCAACATGCCGGCTTGACGATGCGGCAAGCGCGGGACTTGCTCAAACGGGCGGACGCCGACGAAAGCGCCGCACTCGTCGAGCTGCTCGACGCGCCGCTGCCCGAGAACGATGGCGAAAGAGCGGCGCACCACGCGCGCGGGAAAGCGATCGTCGATCAGCTTGTCGCGGCGGTGACCGATCGACTGCGGCCGGGGGATGGAGGGATGGGTGGCGAGGGATAAGGGGCGAGAGATAAGGGACGAGGGGCAAATTTTTTTTGCGGAGCACGAACACGATGGTTTTCATGTATTTTTTGCCGCGGGTGATGCGCGGCATGCTGGTCAGCGGCGAGCAAATTTCGCCGGCCGTGCTGGCGGCGCGCGGCCTGGGAAAAGTGCTGGCCGACATTTCGCACCCGCTGAAACATGCGACGATCAGCGAAGTGCAGCGCGGCCCGGACGGCGGGCCGGGAACGCTGATTGTGCCGACGCCCGGCGGCGGCAGCGTGCCCGACGTGACGATCTATCAGCCGGCGCTGCAGCAGTGGCGGCCGCTGGCCGACGGGGGAGCGTGGATCGGCTACGTGCTCACCAAACCACCGACGCCCGAAAGTTTGCTGCGGCAGCAAAACTTCGG
>CAZGMU010000005.1:6962-8105 GCA_964526975.1 uncultured Planctomycetaceae bacterium | reverse complement strand
TTGCCGATGCCAGCGGCCGGCGCTGGATCGTGCCCGTGGCCCGCTCGCCGCGGCCGGATGGCGTGACGCTGCCGCGGACGTTTCGCTTTGACGAGGCAACCGGCAAGCCGAAGGCTCGGGTGGCTGCCGCTTATCGCGAGCTGTGGGAAGCGGCGTGCGAACTTTATGAGTGGTGGAGCTATGTCTCTTACGAGCAGCAAGTCGAGGCAGGGCATTTGCCGACGCCGGAAGTAATGCCCGAGCGGCCGGCGCTGGCGGAACGTGATGAAAACTGGATGATCGAAACGGCATTGGCGGCGCTGGCGGTGAATTATCGAATCGGGCCGGTGGAACTCAACACGCTGGCGGAAGTGAGCGAAGTGCTGACGAACGCCGTCGTGATGCAAATGACGCTCGCGCTGTTCGACCGGCAGATCGAAGCGGAATACTGGCAAAAAAAAACGCTTGCGGCAGCCGGCCCAGTCCCCGGCTGGCCGCCTTCCTCGCCTGGCGAGCCGGTCGGCTCCCCGAGCATTGCCCCAGCCTCGGCGAATTAAACCTCGCGGCAGCGATCGACGAGCAGGATAAGCCCGTAACCCCTTACCACGTGCATTACCACCGATGACCGTTCATCAAACATTCACCGGCGATGCAAAAGGGCTGGCTCGTGAAATCGAGAAGCTGCAAAAAGACTATTTGAAGCTGGAGGAATCGAACCGGCGGTTGACCATGGAAGCGCTCAAGGCTCACCGTGAAACGAAGCGGCAAGCGGAGGGGGCGAGAAGCGTAGCGCGAAATGCAGTCACCAGTCTTGCGGCGTGGGCAATGTCTTACGTTTCGGTCGCTTCGGCCATCCAGCTTGTGAATCGCGGGCTCGATGAACAGCGCCGACTTAGTGAGACAGCGGGAAAAACGCAGAAAAGCGTAGCTGAAGGCCGCGCGTCGCTCCTTTTGAAAATGGGTAATATTCCAGCGGAAGAAAAAAGGAAGGCCCTGAATGAACTCGATTTGCTGCAAAACGAACTCGGCATTCCGGACGTTCGAGTCCTTGACGGAACGGCTGAAGCGCTCCTGGCTGCAGGAGCCGACTTAGATAGAGCGCTAGAAGTGACTGCCGCTGTAGCGAAATTGCTGCGACACAAACCGGAAGACATGTCAACATTT
>CAZGMU010000005.1:0-6952 GCA_964526975.1 uncultured Planctomycetaceae bacterium | reverse complement strand
GTGGCGAAGGCGGTTGACGATATGACTGCCGAAGATGCGGCGGCGTTCATGGTCCAAATCGATAACCAGGGCCGAAATGAAGCTTTGACATCTATGAAAACAGTAGCGCCCACATTGATGGCGGGGCGCATCGCCACGAAAGACGCCGATCCGCTTACGGCAGCGCTTGAACATGCGGCGCTTTATGCGGCGCTCGGGCAGGCAAGTGGAGACCCGGAAGGGAGCCTGACTAAAGGCATGACCGTGGCGATGATCAATGCGCTACGGGATGTAACGAAGGACGAAGCGCCCCAATTAACGACAACAAAGCAACGGCTCGATTTCGTTCGATCGCGTCCTGACCTGCAGGAAGACGTGTGGGATAACCCCGGTACGCGGGGCCCAAACAAATTGCTTCTGGAAGCACTCATTACTGACCCCAATTCGCCGGTGTCGAAACTTTTTGACAACGCACTAGCGGAGATCGAAGTAAATAAAGAGAGTTACCGTCAGGCAGTTAAGGAACAAGAGAATTTCACACCAGAAATCGCCCACAAAACGCTTTCCGATGCTGCCGCCGCCAATATCCAAAAAGCAGAGCGTGAACCAAAGGCTGGGCGCGATGCGTTCGCTCGAGAGTTGTTGTTTGGTAAAGATGGAATGCCCGGCACGCTGGCGAGAGCCAGAGCCGGCTTTTTCGGCTGGATGGATGACTGGTACCAAGAACAAGTTTATAGCGCTAAAGTCGCGGGCGGCGAAGATCCGGAATTGGTCGCGAAAGCGATATTAGAAGAGCGTCGAAACTTGTTGCGAAAAGATAGCTCTTTTGGTGACCGCAAATCGGTTGATGCGCTCGACGAATCGACACGCAAAAAAATTCAACTTATCGACGATCAGCAGAAAGTTCTCGACCGCGCCACTTCTTGGAGCGCACCGCCGCAAACCAGCTTGGACGCGCTGCTTGCCAATCGACCAGATTCGTTCTGGACGGCGGGGCGACGCGATCTTGAGCCTGACGTACAGAAATGGATGCGTGAAGTCGTCGCGAATGCCCCGCAAGATTCTGAGGGGAGAGCCGCTTTGGTAAAGCGGTTACGCGACGAATCGAGCGCCCCCATGGATTCGTTTTCCCGATTGGCAGACGCAATCGAGCGCATGGAAGCCGCTGTCAAAGAGCAAACGCAAGCCACCAAACAAGCGGCCCGGGCGAATCAGGGAAATTCGGCACCCGCCAAGATCAACGCCGGCAGGGAGCGCTAACGTATGGGCTACGCGATCGGCAATTTTAATTTTGTCTCGATGTCGCAGCCTTCGCTGCGGCCGGCACAGCAGCCCCATATCGAGGCGCGGCCCGGCGTCAATGGCGTGGCCGTTTGGAAAACGGGCACACGCGGCGTGCCGTTCGTCGTGCGCACCATGGTCGACGTGCTGACGCCGACGGGAGCGGTGCAACTGTTTGCGCTGTATCGCAACGCCATTCTGACCGAACCAATGGTGTTTGAATTTATGATTCCGCACGATCACCCGGTGCTCGTGCTCGACGTGCAGCCGGTACCGGGCGAAGTTTCGGCCGTGCTGATCGGCGTCGGCGGCGTGAACGGCCTGTCGCAGGGGATCTGCCGCGCCGAATGGACCCTGCTTCCTCTGACAATCGAAAGCCAATAGCGATGAGCACCGAAGTTCAAATTTCGATGGATTTGGCCGGCAAAGAAATTTTGCCGGCCGGCAGTGCGCCGGCCGCGGCGGACGCCAGCGGCCGTGAACTGAAAGCGGACGGCCTGCGAATCTCCAAACGCCTGACGGCGACGACGACGCCCAAAGTCGAATTCGGCCCGATCGTGTGGGACATCACGATGAGCGGCACCGAGCAATCGCTCGATCTGACGGCCGCGGCCCTGCAGGGAGGGCGCACCGGCGACGCCAGCGGCAAGAAAGTGATTGCCGCCATGCTGAAACCGGCGCACGACAACAGCGGCGATATCACCGTGCGGGCGCATGCGACCAATGGCTATGATTTGTTCGGCAACACCACGACGGGCCTCACGCTCAAAAAAGGGCAAGACGTGCAGTTTGCGTTCACCGATCTCGCCTCGCAGCTCGCCGCCGTTGATGGCACGCACAAAATTATTGAGCTGTCGGGAGCGGCCGGCCGCAAAATTTTGATCGTGCTTTACCTGGGGGATGGCGCGTAATGTTCGAAGTGATCTTTCCCCGCCAGGCGGTCGACGAATTCGGCGGCTGCCGCGTCTTTATACGGCGGCAATGGGATTACGACTGGGAGGAAGCGCCCCATTTGCACTGCCTGGCGGCGAGATGGTGCGCCGCGCCGGAAATGCCGGAAGCCACCTTGCGGTGGGTGTACGGCGTAGGGATGCGCGAGGGAGAAATTGAGTTCGCGGTGGTCGAGCCGCTGACCTCGCTCAATCGCTGCTACGTGAAAATTGAAATTCAGCCCAACGCCACCGAAGGGGACGGCACCAATCAAGAACCGCTCGTGTGGTACGGCGTGATCGACAACGAATCACGCGACCTCGGCGGCTCCGACTTGTTCGAGAACGGCGAGCAAGTTTTCACCGCCTACGGCCTGGAAATGCTGCTCGAGCGGCACTGGGTCTATTCCGCCGTGTGGCGAAGCGACCAGGAAATCGGCGAAGCGAAAACCGAACGGGGCTTGCCGTTCAACATCGACGGCGAAGGGGAAGCGGCGTCGAACCGCAGCGAAAACAAAGGGCTCGATTCCTATCTCTTCGCCGGCAATTCCGATTCCGGTTTTTGGTGGAGCACTTACGAGATTGTCGAATACTTGCTCGCGCACGAAACGCCGCGCAATCAAACGGACGAGCGGGCGATTCGCTTCAAGCTGCGCGACGACGATCACGCGCTGCCGCGCTGGGATCATCCCCGGCTGGAAAGCCACGGCAAGACGACGCGCGGCCTCCTCAATCAATTGCTCGCCCGCGAGCGACTGCTGTCGTATACGATCGAAGTCGAAGGGCAAGACATCGTGCTGCGGCCGTTTACCTTTGCTGGCGCAGATATCGCGCTCGACGCGGGCGAAGGGGTAGCAGGCGCGGAGATTCGCGCCAACGCGCAGCAAGTGCTGATCGGGCTCGACTTCGACCGCACGGCCCGCGCGAATCTGTCGCTCGACACGGTCGCCGCGTGCGACCAGGTGCGGGTGATGGGAGCGCGCCGCCGCAGCGTTTGTACGCTGAGCTTTGCCGACGAGACGCTCGAAACGGGCTGGCTGCCGGATCGCGAAGCGGAATACGAAGCGGGGGCCAGCGGCGACCCCGATTATCCGACCCCTTCCAAACGCGAACAGCGACAGATTCGCAATGCCGAAGCCCGCAGCGCCGAGCGGCTGCGGCTGGTCTATAGCCGTTTTGCGGTGCCCGACGCCTGGGATCTCTTCGCCGGCGACGGCCTGGGGGGGCTGGCGATGTTTCCGGTGTTTCCCGACGACGTCGACGAGGCCGAATCGTTCCCCGTTTATCCGGGCCAGCTCGCCTTGCTGACTTCGCTGCCGCTGCTGTCGTGTCTCGACTATAGCGGCTCACGCATCGCCGACGGCACGGTGCTGACGATCGACCGCGGCCCGCAAGAGGAGCGCCGGCCACTGGCGATCTTCAAGATTCCCGGCACGGAACGCTACCAGCGGATCGAACGCTTTGGCGACATTGGCAAAATCGAGTTCAGCGGCCGGCGGATCGCGCTCGACTTCTCGGGGGAAGTGCAAGTTGTGCCGGGGGATCGCGCTGTGCACGTGCGGATTCACGGCGCGCCGCAGCACGTGATTGCCTCGGCCGACTTCACGAAGCTCGACGGCGTCGACGACAACCTGCATATCGTTAATTTTCGCGACGCCGTGTTTACTGTCGCCTTTGCCGACGATCGCTTTTGCGAGGCGACCTATCCGCCCGATCGGCCGGCCCGCGACGAAGTCCGCGTCATGGTGATCGAAGCGGGGGACCGCTTCCTGGCCGATTGGTGCGTGCCGGGCACCGTGGTCGATGTCGATCGCGAAACGGGCGAACTCGTGCGGAGCGACAGCGGCGGCTGGATTAACGACGATCAACCGCAGCTCGCCAGCCTCGCGAAACTCGCCTTCGAGTGGTACGGCGTGACACGCCGCCGGCTTAAGTTTTCGACGCGCACTGTTACCAATGCGCTGCACATTGGCGACTATGTAACGCGCGTCAACAAAGAGCGCAATATCGTCGACGTCGGCACGGTGATCACCGGCCTAGCGATTACGATTCCGGTGAGTGAAAGCCCCACCCCCGAGCCGCCGCAGCTCGTGGTGGAAACTGATTTCGCGGCGTTCGATCCTCTTGCCACGCTGCCGAGCTAATGGCCGTTCCCGTTCCTGATTCCGATCGTCGTCGCCTTGAAAATCTTGAGCGGCTCGTCGCGCAGCTCAAACAAGAGATTCGCGGCCTGCGCGACGTGGCCCAGGCCCAGCCCGCGCCGAACATCCATTTGGCGCGGACGCGCGGCGAGGCGGGGGAGGAAGAGGAAGACCCGCAAGTTTATCCCGACGAATCGACGAACACCTTCGGCCTTGAATATCTCGACGTCGATTTTGTGGACGATGCCGCCGGGGAAATTTCGCCGCTGGTCGAAGAGCGCAGCGACGAGATTCAAGCCTACGCGCATTTTCCCTGGGGCAATTTTGTGCTGCCTGGTCACCCGGTGCTGGCGCTCAAACAGCGCAACGGCAAAGTGCTGATGATTCCGCTGCCGACGGTGCGGCTAAAAATCAAGACCGATGAAATCATTCCGACTGGCGACGATGGAGGCATGGCGACCGTCTGGGCCGGGGGCGTCGCCACTGCCGCGAAATTGCGGGTATATCTCGACTGGGCGCACGGCGGCGAACAGATCGACGCGGAGATTCAGGGCTGGGCCTATTGGAGCTATGACCAGCAGCGCTGGATTGTCGATGCGGCCGACTGCAACCCGGAAGAGGAAGAAGAGGAGTAACCATCCATGAAACGACGCATGGCTGTGGGGCGCTGCTGCTGCAAGCCGAGCGCCGCCGAGGGGCTGTGGCGCGGCAATTGGGAAATCAAGTTCGAGCTGCACTTCGACACGGAAGATTTTTCCCAAGACTGGAAAGCGTTTACGCTGGTCACCGGCAACCCACGATCGGCCGGCAGTGGCCCCGAAGATGACAAGGCCGCGGGGCTCAAATACTTGCTCTATCGGCTGCTGATGGGAAGCCCCATCATCGGCGGGCACTGGACGAAACTTTTCGCGAACGACTTCACGCCCGACGCCAATTCGGTGCTTGGAGATTTCACGAACGACTTTATGAATTTCAACTGGCACGCGGCGCACAATGCGACCGACACGATCGCCGAAGCGAGCCATGTGACGATCGAATCCGACCCGTTTAATTTCAACTTTGATGCGGGCGGGGGTGAGCGATTCGTCTACGGCTTTTACAATCACACCTACCACCAACTGAGCGGCGGCTATCCCGTGACCGTCCCCCTGTGCCAGCGCTTCGATACGCCGTTTTTGTTCGACGAAAGCGGCGATGAGATCGACGTGCGGTCGAAATACAATCTCTATCGCTGGGGCGACGCGCCGGCCGGCAAGAGCACGGGCCTTTGCACCGACGAATTCTTGATCAATGCCGTCACCGAAATCACGCGGTACGGCAGCGGGTCGAAACTGCAAATCTCTCCGTACTCCAACAACCACACGCCGACGATTGCCGACGTACCGAGCGATTACACGCTGATTCCCTGGCCTAGCGGCATCGCTTTTGCCAGCGACGCCAACAGCCCGGCCGACAATTTGGCCGTGAACGAAACGACGAACGAAGTCAGCATGGGAGGAGGCTCAACCGCCACCGCTTACGGCGCGGCGCTTTACCTGCGCGACGAACTAGGAGGCGGCACCCCGCAATTTCTTGGCGCAATCAAATTCGACACGCCTTACACCTACGAATTCTCGTCGACCGTCCAAGGCGATTTGCGCGCGTCGCTGCGGTTCGTGCCGTGATGCTAGTCTTGCCGGCGTAACGATTCGACCGTCCGGCGCAACTGATTGACGGCGATGATCAGCCAGCAGAGCAGCACCGCGACCACGAGCACGGGTGCGGAGGGTGGCGCACTGGCGGCCCAATAGAGCAGGGCGAGCGACAGCAAACCGAGCGCGGCGCAACCGGCCCAATGAATCATCTGCGGCGAAAATCGCCGTTTCGTCCGGGGCACTTCGAAGCGATCGCCGCAGTGGGGGCAATCGACAACCTCGCCGGCGCGCGATAGCTCGTACTCGACTTTGCCGCTGCAATGCGGACAAACACAACGCGGCAGCGGCAGCGACAAAACGGGTTCGTTGCTCGACTCGACGGCGGGCGAGACGGACAAAATCGGCCGCGGCGGCGGGCGTTTAATTTGGTTCATGGGATGCCCCGGTTGAGAGAGTTTCAGACAACCATTATTAACCGCCGCTCGCCCTGAATTCAATCTCCGCCCGCACAGCTTTCGCAGCCCGTCCGGCCTATCAGCCCTGGTCTACGGAACCGAAGGTTAGAGGTTCGAGCCCTCTCGGGTGTACTGATCGATTTCGCAGGCGGTACGGCTTATTTCCCGCCTTGAGCCTCGGTCCATCAGACCGAGGCTGATTGACCGGGCGGTTTGCAACGGTTGGGGTGCTAGTGATGGGCATGTCGCGAGAAAAGTACGAGCTGGCGGTGCAGGCCAGTTTTTACGAAGCGCTGGAACGCGTGCATCTCGAAGTGTTCGGCGACGAACTCGCCCGGCGAAATAAGTACCGGGCGCACGCCGGCCTAGACGCGTTGCATTTCTATCTCGTGAGCAAATTTGGTTTCACGCCGGCGCAGGTGCGAGCGCTGCCGCTAGAAGATCTTCGGTTTCTTTTAGCTGAAGAGCTAACAGGCTGGACCTTACCGAAAGCGCTTCGCGATGCAGTCCAGTCGCCTCGACCACATCCAAGC
>CAZGMU010000004.1:14023-41315 GCA_964526975.1 uncultured Planctomycetaceae bacterium | reverse complement strand
CGGCATCGGCCTGGTCGAGAACGCCGAACGTCGGGTCAAGGCCTGCCTGGGCGGCATTGGAGCGGAGCAGCGTCGTGCAGAAGGCATGGATCGTGCTAATGCGCGCGCTATCGATCTCGCGAAGGTGGCGGAGCCAGAGCTGTTGGCTCTCAGGTGTCGTCGCGTGCTGCAGCCGATCGTAGCAGGCGGCGCGAATGCGGAAGCGCATTTCGCGGGCGGCCGCGTCGGTGAACGTGATGGCAATGAGTTGGCTTAAGTGAGTTCGCTGGGAGTCGGCATAGCTGGTGGAATCGAGGTGGGAAAGAAACCGTTCGGTGAGCACAAACGTCTTGCCGCAACCGGCGCCGGCGGAAAGGGCGACGGAATGCTGGCGGCATTCGATGGCGGCGCGTTGTTCTTGGGTTAGTTGCGGCATAGGGGAAGGAATTTACCACGGAGACACGGAGATCACAGAGAAAATAAACAGAGGAGAAATGCTTTGAAAGGGAAGTGGGCGAAGAACAACCAATGAGGATTATTTATCTTTTCCCCTTCTTCTTTGCTTTCTCTGTGTCCTCCGTGTCTCCGTGGTGAGTTTTTTCAGGTTCCTGTGGTTTCGAGTTGGCGTCGGTTTCGGGAGATTGAGTTTTGCCGATGCTGCGGGCTTGGGATACCCGGCAGGTGAGGCGGTAGTCGCAGGTGCTGGTGCATTTGTCGTCCAGGCTGACGACGGGGAAGTCGCCGTGGCGGATGTTATCGATGAACGTGCGAATCAGTTGCCGGGTGGTGTCGCGCGTTTTGCCCCAGACGTCGCCGTCTTCTTTGCTGCGAACAGCCAGCGCGCCTTTGGCGTCAAAACCGCTGCCCATTCCCCAGTAGCCGGCTTGCAATGGCGTGGCGTTGTTTTTGAATAGCAATGCTTGGGCCGCCTCGACGTAGATCGACAGTTGTAGTTGCTGGCCGGTTTCGAGTTGGTCGGGCTTGAGCGACGCGCGGCGGCCCGATTTATAGTCGATGACGTTGAACACTTTTTGGCCGTCGATGCGGTCGATCTGGCCGGTGACTTGGACGG
The DNA here is from genome assembly GCA_964526975.1 of uncultured Planctomycetaceae bacterium. Lineage (GTDB taxonomy): Bacteria > Planctomycetota > Planctomycetia > Pirellulales > Lacipirellulaceae > JABDGM01. The sequence continues at coordinate 40,264 of CAZGMU010000004.1, read as the reverse complement.
GCTCGCCTTCGATGTCGAGCAGGAACGTGCTGGTCGTGGAAGCGGTGTCGGATTCCGATCCGCCGCGGCGCTCCGGGCCAAAGCGGAACTCGAAGTGAGCCGGCGTCATGACGACGTTCAGCTCTCGGCAAGCTTCGTTGTATTTTTGCTGGTTGCCGAAGTGTTGTTTGGACCACTTTTTTATTTGGCGGCGATCAAGCTCGGCCAGGGCAGCATCGACGCCCGATTGACTCCCAACGCTGGTGCGTTCGTCGACGATTTGTTGTAGATAGGCGAAGAACGCGGCGGCTTCTTCATCGTCCGAAGCATAGTTCTTTCTTCGCACGATGAGCCACTGGCGATGAAACGTGGCGAGTACGTCGTGCAACCGGCTGCCTCGACGAGAGAAATCGGTTTCCAAAACCAGGTCGCCCAGCGGTTCCAGGCCAAGAACATGCTGTATGAAAAAGCGAAACGGGCAGGTGGCGTATGTTTCCCATTGGCTCGCGCTCCAAGTGTGGTTCAGGCCGAATAGCCTGGTCAGGCGCGGGGCAACGGCGGGGCTTGTTAGTATGCCCTCGGCAGGGCCGAACGAGTCGCCGCGGGCGCGGGCATGAACGATGCGGAGGCCAGCGTCGATCGAGGCGGCGAGCGATTGGATTTCCGGGCTGGCGAAAATACCAGCAAGCAAACGGCGGTCGCCATCGGTGGCGATGGCCTCTGCGATAGCCGTGGTGCGCCAATCGGTGATACTGTAGGGGCCGCGAGCCGAGCGGCCCCTTGGTTCTGGTTTATTATTAGAGAAGTGTTTTGATTCAAAGCCCGATTCAGAGGTCCGCCTCGGCTCGGCGGACCTACTTTCTACTGGGGAGAGTTGGGGTGTGGTGCGGTGGATGTGTTGGTTCGTCGCATCCACGAAGAGGCGCTCTAGCTCGACGACATACGGGCTCGGCGGTAGCGACTGGGCTTTGTCATCGAGCGCAGGGTAGCTGATGGTTAATGTTTTCGAAGCCCGGCTGATGACCTCGTAAAAAAGGAGCATCTCGGCCTGGGCGGCGGTGGCTGGTGGGGCGACGCCGTTCGAAGTTTTTTTGTGAGCGGCAATTTGGCGATAATCGGCATCGGTGGCGAGGCGGCCGCTGTGCTCGGGCGAAGGGAAGGCCTGCTCGCTCATGCCGATGAGAAATAAATGTTCGGCCGAAATATTTCGCGTGGCGGTAGCGGAGAGAACGCGGACCCGACCCGCTTCGTTATGCGGAAGAGGAAGGGAGGCGTTGGTCGCGACGTCACGAAGAGTCGACAGCAGTTCGGCACGATCGAGGCGTCGCGGCGGCAATTCGAGCCAGGTGTCGATGCGTTCGATGGCGGCGAACGCGGCTTGGATGGATCGCCACGCGGCCTGGTCGGGTTGATCGGTCGTGGGGTTGGTTGAGTCCCCCTCGTCTGCGATAAACGGAACAAGGCCGAGCGCGACGCCGAGATTGCCGAGGGCTTGGCGCCATGCAGTGAGCGCAGAGTGAGTGCTGGTTGTGCCTGTTTGGCGGCCTCTACGCGTCGTGCGAGATGAGGGCTGCGATCCGTCGTGGGGGTCGTGTCTTCCGCAAGCGATCGGATGCGATCAAGCAGGGATGTGCCGCCGGAGGCGATTTGCAGATCGCGAACGAGCCAATCGGCCGAGCGGCGCGCGCTGTCGGTAAAGGCCGTAAGGCAATGGTTGGTGAGAATCGAAATCACATGGCGGAACGGCCAGTCGTCCTGATCTAATTGCAAGAGGTCTAGCAGGATCTTGATCGCCGGAGCGGTGACGACCGCCGGGCGCGCTTCGAGGAAATGGGGAATTCCAAAGCGCTCGAAGACTTCGCGAATGCGCGGTTCGAGGTTGGTAAGCGAGCGGGCGACGACAAGGATATCGTCTGGCCGGGCAGGGTAGGGGGAGCCAGACGGCGGATCGACGAGGAGCGATTTGATGCGGCGGGCGACTTGCGTGATTTCGTCTTGCGCGCTGGCGGCAGCGATGATTTCGATTTGCCGTGACGAATCGGGGGAGTCGATCGCCAAGGTGGGAATTTGCTTGGGATTCGAAAAGACATACTGCGCGATATGATCAATGCGCGGATCGGGCAGTGTGCGATGATCGAAGGTTCGTGCTTCGAGCTGTGGATAGTTTTGTTGCAAGTCGCGAAGGGTGGCGGCGACTTTAGCGAAGAGATCGCTCCGGGGCGAGTCGGAGATGAAGGGAAGCGAGATGAAGAGCTGCTGAACGCGCTCGGAGAGTAGCCGGAAGATTTCGTGTTGCGTCGATGTGAAATCGGTGAAGCCGTCGGCGATGACGAGTTTCAGATTCCGAAAGCGGCGGCAGGTGTTATTAGCCAGCGAATCACAGGCGGCTTGGTGGGCGCCTTCGCGGTCGACAAGGCCGTGTTTGGTTAAGAGCGATTCGTAATCGGCGTAGATCCTGGCGAGCTCGATTTGCTCTGGTGAAATGGCGCCGCGGCTTGCCGCGCGGGAATAAGGGTCTGGCCGAATATTGCGGCGCTTGAGTTCGGTGAGATGACCGGCAACGAGGCCGATGAAGCCAGGACGCTCCGCGGCCATGGCAAAGAGCTGGAGCGAATCATGCTCCAGAGCCTGCCGGAGGACGTGGCGAATGAGCTCGCGTTGTTGAAAACTGTCTAGTGTTTTCAGCCGTTGCGAGGAAGCGATGAGGACTTCGTCGGTGAAGTTTTCGAACGTCATGAGCCCGGGGCGCAAGCAGGCGGTTTGGCCATCGCGAATGAGCTGGTCGCGGATGGTCACCGCCGTGCGACCGTTGGGGGCGAGCCAGAGGGCGGGCTCCAGGTTTTCGGGCGACCCGGTATTCCGGACGGCGCGAAATTGCCGGAGCAATTCGTGGGTTTTGCCGGATCGAGCCGGTCCCAATAAAACGACGACTTGGGCAGCCACGGGCAGCCTGGGGCTGGAGGCAAGGGGAGAAGCAATTTAGGAATTCTGGCCGTAAGTTGGCCTGCGTCAAGGAGCTGGGGAGAAAGGTGCCAGGTTTCAGGTGTCGGGTGTCAGGAGGGCTCTGATACCCGACACCTGAAACCTGGCACCTACTAATTGACAGCAGTGGCGGAAATTGCGTAAACTTGCGGTATAAACCACTACTGGGTTTCGCGTTTGGAAGCGCTTGCGCAACTTATCGCGGCACGGCGACGGAACGCACGAGCCGTGCTCAGGCAGAATTCGATCTGGGGGCGGTTGAAGAGGCTTCGGCCAAATTATCGGCCGACTTTTATTGGTTTATTTTGTTTTCGTTCTTGTCTCATTCTATTTTTCTAAGGAGATCGGTTATGGATGTTAGATGCAGAAAGAGACGAGGTTTTACCCTCGTCGAGCTGCTGGTCGTGATTGCGATCATCGGCATCTTGGTGGCCTTGTTGCTGCCAGCGATTCAGGCCGCGCGTGAAGCGGCACGGCGCAATTCGTGTATTAACAATGTCAAGCAATTGGCGCTCGCGTTGCAAAATTGCCACGATACGCGGAAGGCCTTCCCGATGGCGTCGACGGCGTCGTTGGGGCAAGCTGCTGGTGGCACCACATTCGTTGGTTATGGGGTGCAGGGAACCGCTACCGCGAATCAGTGGACCGCGGGCCAGGCTGGCGACGGTTACAGCTGGATCTGCCAGTTACTGCCGTTCATGGAAGAGCAAACCCTGTACGAGAAGATAACAGCGCAAGGTGGTGCGCGGATTGGAAGAATGGCTGATCCTGCATTTAGCGCGACGGCAAATTTGTCTTCAACCTTGATTCCGGGCACTGCTGCCAGTGCGACGAACCCTTTTATTTTTTCGCAGAAGGTTTCGACGCTGGTTTGCCCGAGCTTTCCGGGCGACGATGATCATGCGAAGAGCGATATGAACACGTTCCCGAATGGTGGTACTTCTAAAATAGGCACGGGCAACTACGTTGCCATCGCTTCGACGCACTTCATTGCCGGTACCCGGCATTTGGAAAGTGGCTACCCGGCCACGGTAAATGCGACCACGGCGAAAAACTGTGCCGCGGGCACAACCTACTGCGGCAATGGCGGTCTGCCCTTTCCAGGCATTACTGGCAATCCAGCAAAAGTGCAAAAGACTGGTTTGAACATCGTCTCTCTGCAAGACGGTACTTCCAAGGTGCCGATGATTTGCGAAAGCCGCGAAGAGCTGGTCAGCTCGTGGTACAGCGGTTTTGCCTCGTACGTAGTGGCTGCCAGGCCCAGTACGACAGCTGCCAACAACCCCAAGGGTGTGCAGGCGGTCGCGAATGGTCCCATCTACTGGGGATGCACCGGTGCTTGCGATCATGCACTGAACAAGGGTGATCCGAAGGCTACGACGACAACGTTGTACTATCTAGGCACCGCTGCACTGAATCCCCATAACCTTGTGCGAAATTGGGGTCCGAGCAGCCGGCACCCGGGCGTCGTGATCCATGGCTTCGGCGATGGTCACACCGAAGGCATTAACGACACGACGGATCCAACTGTATATATCCAGTTGGTGACTCGTGGCGGTCGTGAAGTAGCTCAGGCTGGAAGCTGATCGTTACAAGCTAGTTTATTGTTGAAGTCAGCCGCTGCGGCCGAACCATTCGGTCGCAGCGGTTTTTTTGTTTTGTTCGTTGTCAGTGGTTCGTTGTCCGTTGTGATCTCTATTAACAACGGACCACTGACAACGGACCACGAACATCGCCTCTACCGCTTGGCTAGTTGCTTGGTGGGCTGCTATAATCCCAAGCTTGAGCCGCTGTGGCGGAATTGGCAGACGCGCATGGTTCAGGTCCATGTTCACGCAAGTGAGTGGGGGTTCAACTCCCTCCAGCGGCATTTTCTCGAATCGTCACAAAAGACACGAAAAGTAAATCGCTTTTCGTGTTTTTTTGTGGCCATCTTTTCCCGATGAGGCGGCTTCCATGCGATGTTTTTGCCGATTGCTGTCGTGCTATTTTTTGTTTCTTGCGGTGCTTTCGGTGATCGGTGGCGCGAATGCCGCCGAGCGGCCGAATATCTTGTTCATCATGAGCGATGACCACGGCTACCAGGCTGTAAGCGCCTATGGCGCCGGGCTCAACAAAACGCCGAATATTGATCGGATCGCGGCGGAGGGGGCGCGGTTTGATCGGTGTTATGTCACGAACTCGTTGTGTGGACCGAGTCGCGCGTGCATTCTCACGGGGAAGTACAGCCACAAGAACGGCTTCCGCGACAATCGTAGCGGAAAGTTCGACGGCGGCCAGGTGACCTTTCCCAAGCTTTTGCGATCGCTCGGTTATCAGACCGCGCTTGTCGGCAAGTGGCACCTGGTGAGTGATCCGACCGGCTTCGACTATTGGGAGGTCGTGCCGAGGCAGGGACAATATTACCGGCCTGATTTTATTTCGGCCACCGGTCGGCGCAGCATACCTGGTTATGTGACCGAGGTGACGACCGATCTGGCGATCGATTGGCTCAAGGACAAGCGTGATGCGAAGCGGCCATTTTGTTTAATGGTGCAGCATAAAGCACCTCATCGGCCCTGGCTGCCGGCGCCGCAGAAACTGGCGGACCGCGAAGCCGAGAAGATTCCGGAACCGGCGACATTGTTCGACGATTACGCGACACGGGGCACGGCGGCACACAAAGCGAACATGCGCATCAGCCAAATGAGGCCAGAGACCGATGTCAAATTGTGGGATGCATCGAGCAAGATTCGAAAGACATTTCTCAGCCGGATGGACGACAAACAACAGGCCGCGTGGGAGGCGCATGTCGATCCGCGGCTGGCGAAGTACAACGAAGCACATCCGGAAGGCCAGGAGCGGACGAAATGGTTCTACCAGTTGTACATGAAGGACTATCTGCGGTGCATCGATTCGGTGGACGAGAGCGTCGGCAAACTGCTCAAATATCTGGACGATAACGATTTGGCGAAAAACACGATCGTCGTCTACACCAGCGACCAGGGGTTTTACCTGGGTGAGCACGGCTGGTTCGACAAGCGATTCATGTACGAGGAGTCGCTACGAACGCCGCTGGTGGTGCGTTGGCCAGGTGTGGTGAAGCCGGGGAGCGTCGAGAAGGAGCAGATCGTGTCGAACATCGATTTTGCGCCGACGTTCCTGCAGGTGGCCGGGGCGAGTGTTCCCAAAGAGATTCAGGGGCGGAGTATGCTGCCCGTGTTTCGCGGCGAACCAGGAGGAAACGGCCGCAAGTCGCTCTACTATCATTTCTACGAAGATAATGACGCGGATCATCAGGTCGCCAAGCACGAAGGCGTGACCGATGGGAAGACGAAACTGATTCGCTTCTACACGCTGGGCGAGTGGGAGTTGTACGACTTGGAGAAGGATCCGCATGAGTTGAATAATGTGTATGGCAAGGCGGAGTATGCTAAGCCGCAAGCGGCAATGATGGCGGAGTTGGAGCGGCAACGGAAAGAACTGGAGGTGCCGGCGAATGGGATGTGAAGCAGGACTCTTAACCACGACGACACGACGAGCACAACGTAAGGAATGACTCAAAAAACAACTTCGACGGATAGGATTCACTACGGAGACACGGAGGACATAGAGAAAGCAAATTGGGAGTGTGGAATGGGGAATGAAAACTCCTCATTCCCCACTCCCCATTCCCAACTCGAATTCTCCGTGCCCTCCATGTCTTCGTGGTTATTCCGAAAATCGGGAAGTTATTCTTGAGTCGTTCCTTACGGTCGATGACATTCGAAATTTGCGCACGAGCAGCCCCGGACCGCGTGGCGGTCCGGCTAGGCTGCACGAGTTTGCATGTCATTGACTGCTAGCCGCTCTTTTATAAAAGCGGGCGATGCTACGTTAAAAATTGTTGTTGGCGTTTGGATTGTTGAAGAACCGAATTGACTTGGCCGTTTGCGTTCCCAAGAGCGTTACGCCAAATATCCGCTCGATCGGGGAAATTGCCTTGGCCAGCGCGGTGTCGATCGCGACGAGCTTGTCTTCGGAGATGTACATGCGGTCGCCAGGCAAGATTTGGTAGTTGGTGGCGATGTCGCCGCGTTGCGTGATGCCCAGCCAGTCGACCGGCAGAACCTGGTCTCCGCCACATTCGTTTGATCCAGGTCGTGCGACCCACATGCGCGTGGACTGGCTGCCGCTCAGTCCTTGGATCTGACTGAGAGCATCAAGCACGGTTTCGTTGCCCTTAATGGGGAGTTGGAAAATTTGGTCCCCGAGGCCGGCGCCCTGAATGACCACGTAGTAGACTTTGCTGTTGTATCCGAAGACATCCACGGCCACCTCGGGGCGATCGAAGCGAGTCGAGAGATGGGCTTCGATGGCGGCTTTCGCCTGTTCGAGAGTTTTACCGACGACGCGCACCCGGCCGTAAGTGCCAAGATTGACGGTTCCATCGGGACCAACGAGATGCTCGCCGGCGATAGTTTGCTGAGCGGCTATTTTGACGAGGGAGACCGAAACATCGGCCTCGTTCACAGTGAGCTCGAGGCGCTTTTTGATCGCGGCATGGAGCTCGGGCAGCGTCATGCCGTCGACTTTCAGCGGATTGTAGAGATTGTTTTCCTTGTCGAAGCCGTAGCCGAGGACGAGCGTGCCATCGATGCCGACCGTAAGATCGCCACTGAGCGGTTCGTCCGGGAGGCCCGTGGCGGTGACTTTTACGATATCGAGCGGATGAATGCGATAAGGCGGATGGGGCACCAAAGTGATCGCGTCGATCGTCAGAATATCTGGCGGCTCGATGATATAATCTGGTAGTGTAACTTTTTGTAGCTCACGAGGCGTGTCCGGCGAGGTGGTCCAGCGAGGCCCGGGGACCGTGGAGTAGGGCCGCGGCGGTGCCGTGAGCTGGCACCCTGCCGCCGACGCCAGGAGCATGGCTATGAGCAGGCAAGTTGTTTTTGCGGCATTGTCCACTGTGCTTTCCTCTCGGCGGCAGGATTCGCCGTATAATGAGCACCAAAGAGCGTGGACGCAGAGCGCCTCGATTCAATTCAATGGTGTCCTGAAAGCTGTTCATCGGCATAATGGGTATAATCCTTAAACCCTAACATTTTGAGGAGTCGATGACTGCGATAAGCGGATTGAGTGCCATGGGTTTATGGCCGGCTGCTGGCAATGCTGCCATGTTGTGTGATTTAGCGGAACAATTCGGGGAGAGGTAGCATGCATCGTTGTGTTCGAATGGTGATTGCGGCGATCGTTGTTAGCGCTGCCGGTTCGGCGTGGGGGCAAGGAAGAAGTACGACACCAACCCAGGTGCCGCGTTATGTTCCTTCGTCGCCCACGGTTAGCCCGTATGTGAATCTCTTGAATCGCAACGGCTCGGTTGCGGGCAACTACTTTGGCCTGGTTCGACCGCTGCAACGGCAGGCCGCGATCAACGCTCGGCAAACGCAAATCGTGGAGTCCCAGGAACAGCAGTTGCGCGAAGTGCAGAACCAGCAGCAACAAGATATGTTCGAGCAACCGAACGTGAAGCCGACGGGAACCGCCGGCTGGTTTCAGAATATGGGCGCCACGTCACCCTTTATGGTCAACAGCCATTACTATGGGCAGTGGCAGAACAGCAGGCAGGGAAAAAGAGGCGGGCGTTAAAATCGCTATGGCTTGCGACGCGGAGTATTAGGAAATAATTCATGCAAGTTTTCGAGCGGGCGGCCCATACGCGCCGTATTGCCGACGACGACAATGGGGCGATCCATGATCACGGGATGATCCGACAACAACTGCAAGAGTTTTTCGTAGTCGCTGGTTTGCGGCAACCCTAGGCGTTTGAAGTCGGCAATTCGGATTAGGCTGCTAGGGGCGATGCCCAGCATTCGCACGAGTCGTCGCAATTCTTCGACGCTCAGCGGGTTTGTGAGATATTCGACCACCTCGACTTCCACGCCCTGCTGCTTGATATACGCTAACGCCTCGCGGCTGCGCACGCAGGCTGGATTGTGATATATCCGCACCGGTTGATGAGAAGCGCTGATGGGCGCTTCGTTCGTTGGCGTGCCAGTGGAAGTCATCGTAGAAGCGTCTCGGCGCTACAAAAACAGCTCAAGAATAGGCGTAATATGCTCTATGATAGCCAAAAGCGGCTGACATCGCGAGAGATTCCTGCCCGAGGCGAGGCGCTGCCTCGATGTAGCGGCCATGGCTGGTTCGATGAACGCTCAGCGTCCTCTACGTATTCTCGAAAAAACCAGGGAAGATAAGCCCAAGAAGATAAGAATTATCGAGGTTGGTTCGGGGATTGAGTGTGAGCCGGAAAGAATGTCGCTTCCACTCCCAGGAGCGCCCGCGTAAGCGGCCCGCCAAGCGGTGTAATCGAGAATGGTTACCTGGCCGTCTCCATTGTCGTCTGCTTGAGTGTAGGGAGTGACGGATTGGCCGTCGGTTTTGCGCCAGATCACGTAGTCGGCCGCGTTGACTTTGCCGTCCGCATTGAAGTCTCCATGCAGCAGAACGGTTGCATAAGCGGCAATCGCCAGCGACTGGTGCAAGGCGTCGGGGAGACTGTCGCTGGCGAACTCTAGTTGGTAGCTTACCTGGAAATTGCCCGCCTGGCTCGTCGACACGACAAGCTGCATCGGCGCGCTGGGAGTGCTGCCTGAGACTGGCTGCAGCCCGGTAACGTTAGGCGTTTGTAGAGCGATTGCGGTGCTGTTGCCAATCGAAGCAGGTGGATATTGGACCAAGGACATCGGCGAGGTTGTGCCGGAGGTGGCCGGTAAATTGTAGACGCTGAAATTCAATGTCGCCCCTGGATTGCCTTGGCGGAAGGTGCCGAATTGCGTGAGGGACGGATTGAGCAGGTTGACATCGGCGGTATTGGAGAATGACGGATTCGCGGGTTGTGTTTGAGCCTCAGCCCACCCGCAGCTGAACAGCGCAGCAACTAAAGCCAACGAGCGGATCAAGCTTTGTTGCGTGGGAGTCGAGATCATGGATTATCCGGCGGTAGATTCGATGCGTTGATCTCACTGCTGGATGAGCCTGCAAATGCGGCCAGGCTCTATGCAGATCCGTGATAGAGATGAGGAGCAGACGGCCATCCCAATCAGGCGCGAGGCGCGATAGCTCCATGATAATTTGTCCCAACACAATGGTCCAGAAAATAGATTGATTTGTAGGATATTCATTGTGGGAATCATTACGATTGAAATTATATTGCTTTATTGAGAGCATATTAACATTTTAAGTTGATGGTGCTAAACCAGTTGGATATGAGCGCCAAACAAAATACTTTGCTGTCAGTTGCTCGGCTGACATGAAGTATTTTGGGCGATATATGCAGCTGTACTCGCCTGCGTCAGGTTGCTGATTTATGGTCGGATGTCTCATCCGGAGGGTGGACATGCGTTTGAAACGCGGCGGAGAACTCTTCGGCAAATTGCTTGAGAATTGCCACGCCTGTATCCCGTGACTGCGACGGATCAAGCGATGTCAGCAATTGCACTTTGTATAGCAGCGGCGCTGCACCGAATTCGATTCGAGGCATGCTGGGGACTTTCCAGGTTGCGTCTGAAGCCAACGAGTAGGCGACCAGGAATCGGTCGTTCGCAATAGATTGGGCTCGCTTATATTCCAGCAGGTTGAATTGCCCAGTGGGATTTGTCGTGGATAGTTGTAGCTTTGTCATGTCGCCGATTTGTTCGTTTGCTACGTTGGCATAACAGATATTCGGCGGGTGACGGAGCAAAGGACCGGATTGGCCGACCATCAGAAGAACGCGGACCATCTGGCCGGTTTCGCGATGCTTGTAGATACGCGTCAAGTAACCAACTAAACCTAGTTCTCTACAGACTTCTGGGCTGAGTGGCTCGCCATCCTCCACGGATGTCCAATTTCCAAATTCACGAGGGAAGCTTTCAACGCGCTTGGCCGCGCTTTCTAGATCGGGCGGGGTTCCCCAGCGGTTGACATACTTGCCTTCAATCAAGGCGGGTACAACAGTCAGCGCGACAATGGCGGCGATCGCTAGGATGACTTGTTTGGACATGATAAAGGCCTGCTGTTGAGATGGCGGAAGGCTTTCAAGCTAATTCTTCGCTTGTGAAGCGTCTGCAGATGATTGATTGGTGTCAGTTGGTGTGGATGCTAGAAAAAGTGCTTTCAGGTCGGCCAATGTTTTTTTGTCTCGTGGAGAGAGCAATCGTTGTTCGATGCCGAGTGTGGTTGCGGTGAGTATCGTGTCCCGCGCTCGAGGGGCATCTTTCACATCGTTATAGGCCACTGCCAGGTGAAAACGGAGGACTGGGTTTTCCGGATTATCCGCAACCAACTTTTCCAAGACGGGAATGACCTTATCCGCATGCCCATCGATGATCTCAATCACGGCCTGGGTATCGAGCAAGTCTGGGTCGGCGGGTTTGATCTTGAGGGCCTTGTCCAGCGTGGAACGGGCTTCGGCAGGCTTTTGCAATTCGATGAGCGTCAAGGCTAAATTGTTGTACGGCATGAGCTCATCAGGTTTTGCTTGAATGACTTGTGGGTAGATTTTGGCGGAAGTTTCGTAGTCACCGGCCATGAACGAACAATCGGCAATGGCTTGCAATACATCGGCCGACTTATCAAATGCCGTGGTCAATTTGGTTAGCACCTGTTTTCGAATAGGCTCCGCCTCTTTGTCGGCCGGCACGGCGATATAGGCATGACATAGCCAAACAGCGAGCTCGTCGGGCGAAGCCCCCGGTCGTGGCTCGGTTGCAAGATGGACGGCACATTCATCGTAATGTTCTTGCAGCAGAACGATTAAGGAGGCCTGTAAAAGCCGTTTGGTTTGTTGTTCATCCAGTATTTTGGCCGCAGGAGATGCTAATGCTTCCTTAACCAGCGCTGTACAAGTGCCTACGGCAACCGGCGGCGCAGACTTGCGGGCTTTTTGCTCGCGAAGCTGCCATCGCAGGCGTTCGGGCAATTGGTTGGGAAGCTCGCCGAGTCGTTGATAGACTTCCTTGGCTTGACCGGCGAATTGAATCGGAGCCTTCTCCGCGGCGGTTGCCACAAAATGTTGTTGCCAGAACCGTAGAAACTCAATTAGTTCAACCGCGGTTAGATTTGGTGCTCGGACCAATCCCTGCAATAGATTAAGAGCAGGGGGCAATTGTCCTGATGTTTCGTAGAGACGAGCCAGGAGCAAGCGATCTCCCCGACCTTGCGTGAGTGGGCCGCGGAGTAGTTCGATCGCCTTGTTGACATCCTCGGGGCGCCCACGACGAGCTAGGAACCCTGCTCGATAACGAGCTTCATTTGCTGGATCAATAAGTGCCTTGATGTCTCGGTCATCGAGCAGGCGCAGTCCCTCATCGGTGCTCTTGGCATCGGTCTGATTTACCAGAACGTTTAGTAGTACGAATTTTGCATCCGGATTGGCGGGATCTTGTGCAATGGCGCGTCGGGCATACGTTTCGGCAAGCACTGGCACGCGTGGCAAGTAAAACCGAGCAGCTCGACCAAGCACGCGATTGGCTCCCGCGGCTTTGGGGTCGGCTTCCACTAGAGCCACGGCCTTGTTGTAGTGGGAATGAGCTTGAGAAGGAACGTTGAGCATCTCGTAGAGTTGAGCCAAGACAAACGCGCGCTCAAGCTCGCTGATCTTTGCTTGCTTGGATAGTTCTTCCAGGAAGGGCCGGGCTTCGCTTTGGGTTTCCGGCGATTCGCCGAACAACATGACGATTGCAGCCCAAGGCCGGATGTCAGTAGGAGAAAGCTCGATGGCTCGGCGGAATTCCTCTTTGGCTTGATCGATGTCTTTCTTCTTTTGTTCTTTCTGGTCGTCGGGAGCCGAGTTAGAGCGCATTAACAGAACGCGCCCAAGCCGTAAGTGGGCTTCGGCGTCCTCGGGATTTTGCTTTACCCATTGTTCGGCCGTCCGAATCATGTTTTGGCTTTCATCGTCTTCCGTCATGTAGGGAATCGCACGGTCGAATAGTCCTTGAGAGAAGGTGAGGTAATCACGAACCTGGTTTACATATATCCGGGCATCCTCCTTGCGGCCTTGCCTGGCCAGCAGGTCGATCAATCGATCGGCCAGGATGATGCCGCGTCCGCCGTATTGCCAAGCTTTTTCGAAAGAAGCGGTGGCTGCGTCGCCGCGATTCATGCGCAGAGAGATTTCGCCCTGTAAATAGTGACTTTTCGGCCAATGCGGCCGCTGCTTCAGCAGGGCGTCGGCTAGAGCGACAGCTTCTTGAAAGTCTTTGTCGTCAATGGAGCGTGAGGTAAAGATCAATCGTTGAGCGCGGTAAGCCCGCCAGAGGGTGCCGTCTTCACCTTCGATCGTTTTTAACCAGTTTTCATATTTTTCAAGCGCTTTCCAATCTTGCATAAGAGCGGAAGTATTTGCGAGGCTATCGGCGATTTCCAGATTCCGAGGGGCTTGCTCATGAGCTTTTTCCAATGCAGCCTGCGCTTCTTTAGGCTTGCCGAGTTGTGAGAGTAGTTGGCTGAACGCAATAGCCGCCCTGGGCAAATCTGGTGGCTGGGCTTTTTCGACCAGGCTAGACAATTCGTTGATTGCTTCATCCGCTTTCCCTGAGGCCACCAGGATAGCCGACTTTAAGGAAGCGGCTTCGATTGGTTGGCGGGCGGTTTCGGTGAATTTCTCAGATGCCTGGAGCGCGCCGGGAATATCGCGTTTCCGCAATCGCATCAGAGCGAGTGATCGCCAGTAGGCAGGTTCTTGTGGAGATCCCTCGGCCTGCTTGCGGAGCGACTCTTCTGCCTTGGCGATGTCGCCCGAAGCTGCCATGATTTCCGCGGCCAGCAATCGGACAGTAACGGGTGATGCGCCTGCCTTATTGGCGGCGATCAGCATTTCCTTGACGGGGCCCCAGTCTTCGGCATCTTCCGGTGATTGTGATGCCGATTGCAAGCGGCGCTGCAACCTGCGTTTGATTTCAGCTTCGATCAAAGCAACGTGAATTTCGACAGGAGCTTGCCCTTTTTGGACGAATGAGCGGTATTCACGTTCGGCGGTTTCGAAATCGCCTGCCTGCCGCGCGAGGGCTGCCGATTGGATTTGCCATTCCACGCGTGACGGCTGAATTCGCGATGCTTGCCGGAGAGAGTCCAGAGCGAGATCGGTAAGCCCCAGCGAAGAATAGAGTTGTCCGAGAAACGCATGGCTTTTTGCCAGCAACTCCGGCATTTGTTGGGCGGCAGCCTGGATGTTTGCCTCATTTAATACATCGCGCAAATAGATCATTGCTTGCCGTGGCCCTTCTCGACCGAGCAGGATTTGGCTGCGAACCAGGGCAGCATTCAATTTAAGAATGCTCTTTCCTTGACCACTGATTTGCGGAATAAGCTTTTCGATGGGGGCGAGCGTGGATTCCGCTTCTTCCAAATTTCTCGCTTCCGCAAGCAGCGCAGCAAAACGCAGCCGTAGCATGACGCCTTGTTGGTTGTCGTTTTTGCCGGCTTGCTCGACCGCTTTACGAAGGATCGCAACAGCCTCTTGGGTCGCTTCCTTGGTATGCGCAGCCGCTTTAATATCGGCCAGCATGAGCGGGGGACGAGGATCCGTGGGAGCGATTTTCAGAGCCTGCTCGAGGAGAGTCGTAGCTTGCTGGGTATCGCCACGTTCCATCTTGTAGGCGGCTGCCGTGACCAACACGGTTGCCGAGGAGGGATTGTCGGGATATTTTCCCGCCAGCTCGACGGCGCGCGAGAGGTCGCCCTCAGCCTTTTCCTTGATTTCCGGTTTTGCCGAGTTGAGGCGGTAGCGGAAACGCCCTAACCACGCAATCGGCTCTTCGGCCCGTTCTTTGACTACTTTGTCCAGCAGATCGCCGGCTAGCTGCTCGCGTTGATCATTCTTTACCGTGGCTTTCGGATTGCGATAAATATCAGCCAGGATGAGAGCATGCGTGGCTTCGTAGTCGGGATGCTGCAATTCTTCTTCGTAGGCTTTCTTGACATGATCCCAATTGTAGTCGCCATGGTTTTTGTCGGAGAGCAGATAGGCGTAAAGCGATTCGGCGTAGAGTTTTCTCGCTTTTGATTGCGTTTGAGGATCAGACGATTTGGCACGGAGGTCGATGGCGGTTTTGATGGCGCCGTCGAAATCTTGAATCTGAAGTGAGGTTTGGATTGCGCGGACGGCCAATTCATCCTTCTCGGGCTGGTTCTTCCACGCTGTTTGCAGGAGGTCGACAGCCCGCAGGCGCTCTTGGTAACTGCCGGCATGTTCTTGGAAAAGCTGTGCTAAATGGGTGAAGGTGTCGTGGTCTTTGGGAACCGAGCGGACGTAAAGGGTTAAATATTTAACGGCGTTGGGCCAGTCCTTTTCAGATTCGTATCGCTTTGCGGTTTCCAGGAACGTCGTTACTGCGCGGGCGCTTTGATAGCGCCCCCAAAAATAAGTTGCGATTAGCAAAACTACGACCGCCGCGCACCATTTCATTAGCCAGGCTATACCACGAGGATTGCGCAATCGCTCCACAATCCGGCCAAGCAGAAATAGAAATAGCAGAAACAATGCGACAGCCAGCGGTATCATTGCGATACCAGCGAAATCGTGAGAGAATTTCTCCGCGCTTTCGCTCGATGCGAATTTCATCAAGAGGGCGGTGACAACGATGCGGAAAACGTTGGCAATAATCGCGACCGGACCCGCCGCTAATAACACTAGAACCGCCTTCCACCGTGGAGGACGTGATATGGCAACGCACGCTACGGCAAGCGCGAAGATGCCGTAGAACATGCGCAATCCACTGCAGGCTCGTTCTACGTCGAGGGGCTTGTCGTCGAGCAAGATCGTGGTGCCTTGCACCAAGGCTGGTTGCCCGATCAGTCGCAGCACCCAGGCGCTCAATTGGGCCGCGTTTCGTTGTAGCGGCGTGCTGAGAAAGATTTCGATAGTCCCCGGCAGTGGAGTCGCGAACCAAAGAAAAGCAATTGCAGGCGCGGCCCACTTGAGGAATTTCCAGCCAAACAGCAGCCAGACGACGCCGGCCACCCAGATTGGAATTGACCAGGCGTCCAGTTGCAGAATGTAGAATCGGCCAGCGACAAAACGAATAATGCCCGCGAAGACCAGCAAAATGAGTCCTCGCCAATCAATCTTAACATCGGCAATCGGGGCGTGCTCGCGACGAATCCACAGCAACCAGAGAGAAATTGGAACAACAAAGAAGCCATGCGTGTAATCTGGGTTGGAAACCCAGGCTGCAACAACGGTGCTGAAGCTGGGCCAATAGGCCCAGGCGAGGAGTGCGGCGAAGACGCACGTCAGGATGATCCAAAGCGGCTTGATCGAGCCGTTGAACGGCGATTGATTACGCGGCAAGTTGTTGGCCGGCATGGTAGGTGAGCCTGATGTGTCTGCCATGGAAGCATGCCGTGGTGGGCACGGTGGTTTTTAGGTAGCGCAGCCGTAGACTCGCCCCCGCCAAAGGCGCGAGTTGGTCGTGCATGAGATCAGCACGAAAGAGAAAAGCTGCGAAAATCAGGAACGGGCAGCTTTGAATCTCGTTCTGCCTAACCCCATTATCCCCAGCGTGGCGATAAATGCCATACCTAGGGATGCGGGTTCGGGAATCGCGACGAAGATACGAACCTGATCGATTTCGGCACCATAGGCTACACCTCCCAGCTTAATCTGAAAACCTCCCATTGCAATTTGGAAAGCATCTCCAGATTCCAGTCCGCGATTGGCGGTACCGCTTGGGTAAAATCCGGGGGGGAATGCAATGCCATCGCCCGCTTCGAGCTTGCCGACGTAAGGGGTCGAGTCTTGAGCCTTCAACCCGGTATCGCCGGTGGAAAAGAGTTGTAAGCCTAATATTTGGTTGGAAAACACGATATCTACCAACGGATAGCTTCCGCCGAAAGGACTATCCACGGGATCGAAATGAAAGAAGTAACTTTCGTAGGGAGTGCCTGCGGGGATGGTTCCCGTTACGAGCGATGAATGGAGGACATTGCCGGTGATTGTTGGCGATACAGTTACGTTCCCGGATACAAGATGATCCACTGGCATGCCGACTGGAGGCGAAACTCCACCGGTGATCTCGCTAAAAATGATTGGTTGATTGGCAGTCGTGGTTGCTCCCACGAGAACGCTCGATGGCGCGGGGACAACTGCAACCCCCGTTGCACTAACGATGCCTGCACGGGCTGGCGTGGCAGCCGCGACGCACCCCAGGACAAACAGAAGAGCACAAGCAGGGGAGATGGATTGATAACGGCGTGGCCGTCGTTGGTTCCGGTTCATTAGAACTTACCTATAGCAGGCCAATCTAGAAATCTAATAACAAGAGGGTTGTCGACAGCGAGTAAATATGCCGCCAAGAGTGATGGCGATAGCAACCCAGGTCACAACAGATGTTGGTTCTGGGACGGCGGCAGTAATAGTAGGCGCGGTAAAAACTCGAATCTGATCGATTTCATTACTTGAGACGCTAAGCGCGACCATCAAGGTATTGCCAGAGATAGCTAGCACGAAGGCGTCTTCTTCAATTCCTCGATAGGGAGCGTAGCTAGGATAGTAGTTGGGGTTGTTGAAGAGTATCCCCGTCGTGGCATTCAACCCGGCTTGGATGTCTCCTTGTTCCAATGTACCTGTATAATCGGTAAGCATCCCATCGACATAATGTTTAAGAGTATCAAAACCCTCGCTAAAAAGCTGTACACCGATGATGGGATTATCAAAAGTGATCGTCGTAATGTATTGGCTATTGGTCGGTATGCCCGCAGGTACTGGCAGGGCCGGGTCATCTGCAGGGTCGAAGTGGAGAAGATAGCTATTAAAGCTGGTGCCCACACCGAGTGTAGTGGGCTTTAGGTTCTCATTAACCGAGATATCCTCGCTATGGATAGTCGGCACGGCCACCACAGGCGAGCCATCATGGTCGACATCCAAGCCCAGTGGGTGTGCATCAGTCGCCTGCACCACGCCGTTGATGACTTCCGGAAAGATCAGTGCCAATGCCGGATTCGTTCCCGCTTCATTTGAACCTTCAAGGACATCGGGGCTTGGTGGTCCCGGAAGCTCGATAGCGCTGCCGTAAGTATCTGTGATTCCAAAATCAGCGTGAACGGATTGTAGCGTGGGGGAAGCTAGCAGCGTGGCGAGAGCGGCGGTCAAAGAGATGAATCGTACGGGCAACATAAGGGGAATATTCATAGATGTGATAATGTTCGATGGACGCGGCCCGCGTCAGCTTGCCTAACCTTAATAAACGTAGTCATTTTTTGAGGCTACGAAATAGGCGAAAGCCAATCCTTAGTTTAGTTGGATGATACGTTCCGTCAAGCTAAAACGATGTGGTTTCGGAGTAAGCGTTTATTAAGGCCCTGTTCGATGCATGGCTTTTTAGGCATGTTTTGACGCTTTGTCGCGCCTGCCTGGCCGTATTTATCAGCCGAAGCGGCTGTCCTCCCTGGGGCACTGGCGGTTGCTGAAGTTTCTCCGGTTTGGGTTTCTTTCAGTGTTATTGTGATAGATAGAATGATCGTGCTGGAGCTGGTTTATCATAATGAGAATAAATTTGTGGGAAATTGAGTTGACGGTGCGGTAAGTCCAAGTATCCTAAATTCAGGGCCCGCCTTGCTGCACCATCAGAGGGGCGAAGCGCGACGTCTACTGGCGGGTGGACTGGCGTGCATGTCGGCTACTTTAATCCTTGTGGCCGACGGTTGGACTCGGGGCCCCGTGCCCTGGAAGAAATAAGGAATGGCTAGGGATCGCCAAACCTTTTGCTATTTGGGTCCGCGGTTCGCCTGTTCATGGCCCGCATGTACTCGATAGCACTCAGGTTGTTAGGCGCGGTTTCGATCCGCGCGTACGGCCTGCAAGGCAGTGATGTAACGATCCAACAATGTAAAAGCCATTTCTCGTGGAATACGTAGTTCCGACTATGAGTGCGGTGACGAACGAGTTGCTGAAGGCGCCGGCCATGCCGATCGATGTCGAGCAGTCGCTGCAGCAGCTATTGCCGTCGGTTGAAAAATGGCGGGAGCGGTCTCGGCCGGCAGCCGCGGAGACGCCGGATCAGGCGGGCGCTTGTGCCGACAGGAAGGCGGAGCACCTTTTAGGTGAGCTAGAGCCTACCTTGGCAGGCGATAGCCCTTCGATTACGAAGCTTCGACAGATGATCCTGGAAGTCGCCCCGACGCGCGCAAGCGTCATGATTTTTGGAGAAGGTGGCACCTGCAAGGAGGCCGTGGCACGTGTGATTCATCGGCTTAGCAAGCAGGCGGGCGGAGCCTTCGTGCCGGTGAACATGGCCACGGTTCCTCCCGGCTTGGCTGAGCAGTTTCTGTTTGGTCGCGAAGTCAGCGCCGCGACTTCCGGCGGAGTAGCCCAAATCGAGCAGGGCTGCTGTGAAGCGGCAGATGGCGGAACGTTGTTTCTCGATGAAGTTGCCGATATCGAACTGCGAGCCCAGCCCAAGTTGCTCCGGTTTTTGCAGGAGAGCATGCTGCAGCGAATCGGTTCACCTCAGGCACTGCCGGTGTCGGTACGCGTCATCACTGGGACAAATCGCGATCCCGCGGCTCTGGTTGCCAGCGGCCGGATACGGGAGGACCTGTTCTTCAGGCTGCATGTGGCTCCTATTTACATCGCGCCGCTTCGTGATCGGCCGGAAGATATTCCCGAATTGGCGAACCACTTTTTACGACAAGCAGCCCTGCGCCACGAGCGTCCTGTCGTGGCTTTTTCAGACGAGGCGATGCGGCTTCTACAAGAACATGATTGGCCGGGGAATGTGTGTCAGCTCGAGAACGTCGTCGAGCGGTTGGTCGTTTTTTCCCATGATTCGATTATCGAGGTGGAGCAAATTCCGGCCGAGGAGCAATTGGCGTCCGCCTTCGCCGCGCGGCATCGGCAGGCAGCAGGCGGCAAGGCGGATGCAAGCAACGATTCACGGGATTCACTGGCCACGCTTACTCCGATCGAGCGTCACGAGCGTGCGGCCATCGTCGACGCGCTTCGTCGCACGGGTGGGCATGCGGTGAGTGCGGCCCAGATACTCGGGATGGGTCAGGCGACCGTTTATCGGAAGATCAAGCAGTACGTGATTCCGCACGAGCGGAAGCGGCGCCGGGCGCCTCACTAAGTCGTGTCGATTTTTCTGATTGGGTTTTTCAGGCGAAGTTGAAGTTGGATGTGAAGCCGTTTCGAGATGTATTTGCCGTATTAGCTCTTTGTTAGACAACACTTCGTCGTCAGATAGATTTCATGTCAAGTTCCCCCGTATTACCTGCTGTTCGCACCGCGGAAAAGTCGCCGGCCGATGCCGCGCACTTGCCGGCTTCTGCCGACGTGGCGGTTGTTCCCGAACAGTCCACGGTGTCGCGGCAGGCCCCGCTTTCGCCGGCTGCCGAGGCAGTTCCCGTGGAATTGGTGATCGAGCCGAGCCGCGGCTGGACGCAAATCAACTTTGCCGAACTGTGGCGGCAGCGCGAGCTGTTGTACTTTTTGGTATGGCGCGATGTGAAAGTGCGCTACAAGCAGACGGTGCTGGGCATGGCCTGGGCCGTGCTCGTGCCGGTGCTTAGCATGGTGGTTTTCACCGTGATCTTCGGCAAATTCGCGGGCTTTCAGAAGCTGCTGCCCGAGAGGCTGGCCGCCGCGTATCCGCTCTTTACCTACGCCGGTCTGCTCCCCTGGCTATTCTTCTCCAATGCGATCACGCAGGGCGGTATGTCGCTCGTGAGCCAACAGCACCTGCTTACGAAGATTTACTTCCCTCGCTTGTTCGTGCCGACGGCGAACGTCGGCGGGGTGATGCTCGATAGTGTGCTGTCGTTCGGCGTTTTCCTGGGGCTGATGGCCTGGTACGGAATCGCGCCGCCAATGTTGCTTGTGCTGCTGCCAATAGTCGTTGTTCAAACCGTGCTGGCGTCACTGGGGATCGCGTATCTGCTTTCCGCCCTTACGGTGAGCTACCGCGACTTTCGCTTCGTGATTCCGTTCATGGTGCAGATCTGGCAATTTTTGAGTCCGGTGGTTTACCCGACCTCGCTGGTTCCGGAGCGGTATCGAGCGTTGTTCGCGCTCAATCCGCTGGTGGGAATCATCGACGGCTTCCGCTGGACCACGCTGGGCGTGCCCTCGTCTTGGACGGTGATCGGCGTGTCCTGGGCCTCGACGCTCGTGCTGTTTGTGTTCGGTGCGATGTACTTCCGCAAAACCGAGCGGCGATTCGCCGATATTGCTTAAGAGATTAACCACGAAGAGATTAACCACGAAGGACACGAAGAACACGAAGGAGGGAGTAAGAGGAATCATGTACTCAAGATCGAAATTGAATGGTCTTCGTGCCCTTTGTGCCTTCGTGGTTCGAAATCCTCCTAGATGGTAGGTCAGGCTGTGCCTGACACTTCGCGTATCTGTCAGGCACAGCCTGACCTACGAAACTTGGCGGTTCAATTTGTTAGAAGCATAGAAGCATTAAGAGGAATCATGTACTCAAGATCGAAATTGAATTGTCTTCGTGCCCTTTGTGCCTTCGTGGTTCAAAATCCTCCTAGATGGTAGGTCAGGCTGTGCCTGACACTTCGCGTATCTGTCAGGCACAGCCTGACCTACGAAACTATGGAACAACCCATCCTCACTGTCGACGGCCTCGGCAAGTCCTACCAGCTAGGGCTCAAGGAGGCCAAGTATCCGACGTTTCGCGAGGCGCTCGTCGGCGCCGCGCGAGCGCCGCTCCGTCGGCTGCGCCACCTGGGCGGCCGGGCGGCCGGCGAAGAGGAGCGATTCTGGGCTCTGAAAGATGTGTCGTTCGAAGTGAAGCGCGGCGAGGTGGTCGGCATCATCGGCCGCAACGGCGCCGGCAAAAGCACGCTCCTGAAAATCCTCAGCCGCATCACCGAACCAACCACCGGCCGGGCCATCCTCCGCGGCCGCGTCGCCTCGCTGCTGGAAGTCGGCACCGGCTTCCACCCCGAGCTCTCCGGCCGCGAAAACATCTACCTCAACGGCTCGATCCTCGGCATGAAGAAACGCGAAATCGACCGCAAATTCGACGAGATCGTGGCGTTTGCCGAAGTGGAGAAGTTTCTCGATACGCCGGTGAAGCACTACTCGAGCGGCATGTACGTGCGCCTGGCGTTCGCCGTGGCGGCCCACTTGGAGCCGGAGATCTTAATTGTTGATGAAGTGCTGGCGGTGGGAGATGCGGAGTTTCAGAAGAAGTGCATGGGGAAGATGCAGGAGGTGGCCGAAGGGCAGGGGAGGACCGTGCTGTTTGTTAGTCATAATATGGCGGCAGTTCGCAATTTGTGTACATCGGCCGTGCGGTTTGAGTCGGGGCAAGCAGTCGATCGCGGCGAGGTTGACACGGTAATTTATAGATATTCCGAAAGTTGTTCGGACGGACAGGTTTGTCGTGCTGAAGTTTGCTTTGATCGATCACTCGATCGCCCCTTGATGACGAGGGCTAAAGTATGCAGTAAAGGCGAGACTTCACCGGTTCTTGAAATGGGAGATCCATTAGAAATTGAAGTTGAATATCGTTCACCAAGTCCGATGAATAGTCCACGCCTGGGATTTGTAATACATGATGCAGGCGGTGTCGCATTGATGTGCGCGAACAACCGATTTCAAAGCGATGCGTTGAAGATCGCCGCTCATCGAGACAAGGGATCGATTACATGTAAACTTGGAGCGGTTCCGCTGATGCCGGGCTCTTATTCTATTAGTTTATGGTTCGGAAATGACCGCATGGACACACACCACGTGGCAGATGCGCTATCATTCACCGTGTTAGCAAAAGACTTATGGGGCAATGGACAACTTCCGCCGGAAGTTTCGCCACTATGGTGGCCGTGTCAATTCCAGCATGGGCCTTTTAATCCAACCCGTGGGAGTTGATGATTCGATGGCTTTGGAACGCGTACCGATAGATTCAATACATTGGGTCAGATCCCATGGCGATCACGTCGCTCGATATCTATTTGCCATAAAATTTGTGCAAGGAATGAGAGTACTGGATGCGGGAACGGGTCCGGGCTATGGCGCGATGCTTCTGGCAGATAGCGGGGCAAGCGAAGTTATTGCTGTTGATATTGATCATGACACTATTCGTGACGCACAGCAAAAATTTGGTGCGTCGAAAATCGTGTTTCAAATCGATAATTGCGAAACGCTCTTATCTGTAAAAGAACAAGTGGATGTTATCTGCAGTTTTGAGAACATTGAACATTTACAGGAACCACATCGGTTTTTGGCGCGTGCTTGTGAGCTTTTGAAACCTGACGGTGTATTGCTATGTTCTAGTCCTGATTTAGACGGTCCCTATGAAAAACACGAAAATGGTCGAACAAAAAACGACTATCACGTAAACGAATGGCAGCGGAATGAATTTCACGAATTGCTATCAAAATATTTTCATGAGGTTGAGCTGCTAACTCAAATCGAATCACTGAGCTGCAGGCATCGACAAATCGCAGTACAAAATCTTTCCAATCATCTTAAATATCTTTGGTCTGTACCGACTGCGCGGCTTGGCCGAACGATTGGTAGATTATTTGGAGTAAAAAAAGAGTGGCCTTCTGTTGCTGAACTGGGGTTTGGTTCACCGGCTGACTATCCAGTCGTTCCCTCAACTATGGGAAAGATTTTGGGGGTCCCATACTGTCATTTCGCAATCTGCCGCAGTCCGATTTTAGCAGGGAAGTAGTTTAACATTGCTCCGACGGATTTTTGGAAGACTTGGCGAATTTAACTATGGGCACATGTTCTTCTGAAATTGACTCAAAAGTGAACCAAGGTTCGCCAATAAAGCAGAGATTGGACGCACTTCCGAAGCATATTTGCTTATTCACCCCCTCCTGGCCGCCAGAGAGTTCCAGCAACGGGATCGTATCGTACGTTGCGCAACTACGGTCGGCCTTGTTGAAGAGTGGCTGCGATGTTCGCGTGTTGTCGCAGCATGTTACATCTGGTACTCCGTGTGAATCGGACATTCGAGTTCGGCCGTGGCGACCAGTACTTTGTCGGTTGGCGAATGCCGTCGCGCGAAGGATAGCACGGCGGGAGCGGTGGATCGACAGTGGGCTGCTGGGGCTTTGCTCCTCTGCAGGACGGTTCTACAAGAGTCATGGCATGGAATTGCTGGAGATGGAAGAGTCGTTCGGGAATGCGCTGCATTTGATTCGCGCGCTCCCTATTCCAGTAGTAGTGCGATTGCACGGGCCATGGTTCTTGACAGGTACGGCGGATCGAGTTGCCAACGATGCGGCCTTTCGCCGACGTGTGGAGCAAGAAGGGAGGGCAATCGAGGCAGCGGCTGGGGTGAGCGCTCCGAGTCAAGCAACGCTCGACGCGGTTCGCCGGTATTATCAATTGGACTTACCCAATGCCCGCGTGATACCCAATCCCATCAACGTTATTAGCTCCTCGGAGTATTGGCAGCCTGAACTAGCCTCGAGACCAACAATACTATTTGTAGGTCGATTTAGTTACCTCAAGGGGGGCGATGTCGTTCTGAAGGCGTTTGACGAAATTGCGCGTGAGCTTCCAGATGCCAGGTTGGTCTTCATCGGGCCCGATAATGGCGTTTCGAACGACTCCCATGAGCGGTTGGATATCCATACATTCCTCAAGCGTAATTTGACGGCGGAGGCCCAGAGCAGAATAGAATGGCTCGATCGCCAGTCGTCGCACGTTATCGAGCAGTTCCGGCGGGAAGCAGCGGTTACGATTGTTGCGTCACGGTTTGAGAATTTTCCCTACACGCTGCTGGAAGCGATGCGAGTGGGCTCGCCGGTAGTTGCGACCGATACGGGAGGCATCCCCGAGGTCGTGCGGGATGGGAAAACCGGTCTGTTGGTGCCCCCCGGAGATGCGTCGGCGTTAGCTGGCGCAGTTCTGCGGCTTCTAAATGCCCCCGCATTCGCTGCCAAACTGGGCGCGGTTGCTGCCGAAGATGTGGCTGAGCGGTTCAATCCTGACAAGATAGCGCAACAAACTCTCGGGTTTTACAACGAAGTCATCGAACGGTGGAAATCACGTAAGTGAAGATTATTGCCGACATCGTGATGCTGGTTTGGATCCCGGCGGTGCTGGTGCTATTTATGGTGCTGCCGCCGCGGCGGGCCGTGATCACGGCGTTCCTCGCTGGTTTTTTGTTTTTGCCGATGGCAAGCTACGGTCTGTCGGGGCTGCCTGATTACACGAAGATGTCGGCCACCTGTGGCGGCATTTTGCTGGGGGCGCTGCTGTTCGATTCCAAACGCGTAATATCTTTCAGGCCCGGCTGGGTGGATCTGCCCGTGGTTATGTTTTGCTTGACGCCGTTCGCGAGCAGCATGGTGAATGGCTTGGGGCTGTGGGACGGTGTGGCGGGCGTGATGAACAACACGGTTACCTGGGGATTTCCCTATCTGATCGGCCGGGTGTACTTTCGTAACCTGGATGATTTGAGAGAACTGGCGATCGGCATCTTCATTGGCGGGCTGGTTTATATTCCGTTTTGCTTGTTCGAAATCAGAATGAGCCCGCAGTTGCACAACATGGTTTATGGCATTAACCATCGTTGGGGTGGAATGAGGTTGGGAGGCTGGCGACCCTCCGTGTTCCTTGATTCCGGCCTGCAACTCGGCATGTGGATGGCCGCTTCTTCGATGGCTGGCTTTTGGCTGTGGCGAACCGGCAGCTTGAAGCGGATCGCGGGAGTTCGAGTAACCTGGCTCGTATGGGCGCTTATCGCAGTGACCATTTTATGCCGCTCGACCGGGGCGCTCGCGTTGGGATTCGCCGGAGTGGCGGTCCTGCTGATGACTCGTGTGACCGGAACGAAAATAGCCCTTTTGGCCTTGCTGCTCATGACGCCGTTTTATATTGCATTCCGCACCACCGGCCTGTGGCACGGCGAGCCGATTACCGCGCTGGCGGAGATGGTGGATGCTGACCGCGCCCAATCGTTTCAGTTTCGCATCGATAATGAAGACATTTTGATTGCCAAGGCTCTACAAGAGCCAGTTTTCGGCTGGGGCGGCTGGGGACGCTCTCGCGTCTATGATGAGTGGGGAAAAGATATTTCGATTACCGACGGGCTGTGGGTGATCGAGCTAGGAACGCACGGGTTGGTGGGACTCCTTTCGCTCTATGCGTTCTTGATGATGCCGCTCGGTTTGCTGGTTAGCAAGTTTCCCGCGCACCGCCTGATTTCAAGAGACATGGCGCCGGCATGCGTTCTCGCGATAGCGGTCACGCTCTCGGCGATCGACTACCAGACCGGCGAGGTCATCGCGTACGTGGGCTCGGCGGACTACTACGGCAAGCGCCGGGGCAAGAAGTTCCAGCCCCAGTTC